>NZ_JBALNX010000092.1:6681-24798 GCF_036962035.1 Bacillus sp. JJ1773 | reverse complement strand
ATAATATTTTTAGGGTTCAAATAATTTCCAAAGTAATTTTAACACGTAAAAGTTAGATATTCAAAGGTTTTAAACATGGATATAGTAGAATATATTCGCATCTATAAATCTTATTTTAATAAAATATTTACCATTTTTTTCTGGTATAGGCTAATTGCTTGATTTAATAGGAAAGAAAGCGGTTTCAATGATACTGGTCTTTCTTGCATGTGACTCAAATCATAAATTATTTATGAAAGAGGATTGACTTTTCTGAAAGTTAGAGTGTAAACTTAATGAAAATTAAAAATGATTTCTTATCAAGAGAGGTCGAGGGTAAGGCCCGAAGACGCCTCAGCAACCATCAATCGCTAATTAGATTGAAAAGGTGCTAATTCCTGCAAGTTTTTTGTTATAAAAACTTGAAAGATAAGAAGAGTGACTATGTAAACAATGAAAAGTCTTCTTCTTAAGAAGGCTTTTTTTATTGTTTTAAGACAAAAAGGAGTGCTGACAATGTATAAAACTGACACAATTCTTGCTCAAATTGGTAATCGCAGTGAAACAGTCACTGGAACTGTAAACCCTCCTGTTTATTTTTCTACAGCCTATCGACACGAAGGGATTGGACAGTCTACTGGTTTTGATTATATCCGAACAGGAAATCCAACAAGATCCATATCGGAAAAGGCAATTGCCGAGCTTGAAGAAGGAGATCAAGGCTATGCGTGCAGTTCAGGAATGGCTGCGATTCTTACGGTCCTCTCCATTTTCCAATCAGGCGATGAATTAATAGTTTCTAAGGATCTATATGGCGGTACATACCGTTTATTCGAACAAGGATATAAGAAATGGGGATTAAATTGTAAATATATTAAGGACTTTTCAGATGAGAGTCTGGAACAGGAAATCACAGCAAAGACAAAGGCAATTTTCATAGAAACCCCTACAAACCCATTAATGGAGCAAACAGATATTAAAGAAGTGGCTGAATTTGCTAAAAAGCATCAGCTTTTGCTAATTGTAGATAACACATTTTATACCCCTGTTTTGCAACAGCCAATTAAGCTTGGGGCAGACATTGTGATCCATAGTGCAACGAAGTATTTAGGTGGACATAATGATGTTCTAGCCGGATTAATTGTTGCAAAGGGAAAAGAGTTATGCGAATCATTAGCCATGTACCACAATGCAGCAGGCGGAGTATTAAGCCCATTTGATTCATGGCTTCTTATTCGCGGAATGAAAACTCTTTCACTTCGGATGGAACGACATGAAAAGAATGCTCAAAAGCTAGTTCATTACTTATCTGATCATGAAGCAGTAACAGATGTCCTTTACCCTGGCCGCGGAGGAATGATTTCATTTCGGATTAAGGACGAATCGTATGTGAATCCGTTTTTACAAAGTCTTTCCCTCATTTCATTTGCGGAAAGCCTTGGGGGTGCAGAGAGCTTTATCACCTACCCTGCTACCCAAACTCATGCGGATATTCCTGAACATATTCGAATTGAAACCGGAGTTTGTAATCGATTATTGCGTTTTTCCGTGGGCATCGAAAATGCTGATGATATCATTCAAGATTTAGAATTGGCTTTCGCTAAAGTTTTGGAGGGGGTTACACTATGAGTAATGAACTTAACTATAATTTTGAAACTAAGCTTTTGCATAATCATCATAAGTATGATCCAGTAACTGGTGCTGTAAGTGTGCCGATAAACCATGCCTCCACCTTTCATCAATCAGACTTTGATACATTTGGAAAGTATGATTACGGCAGAAGTCTGAATCCGACACGTGAAGCTCTTGAAACAGTTATCGCTGAGCTAGAGGAAGGAACACATGGTTTTGCATTCGCATCCGGAATGGCAGCGATCTCAACCGCTTTTCTTCTGTTATCAAAAGATGATCACGTTTTAATAACGGAGGATGTTTATGGTGGCACCTATCGTTTTGTCACCCAAGTACTAACCCGTTTTGGAATTGCTCATTCGTTTGTTGATATGACAGACCTCGCTGCAGTTCAAAAGGCTATTTTACCTAATACAAAGGTGTTTTACGTGGAAACCCCCTCTAATCCGCTCTTAAAAGTGACCGATATTAGAGCAATTGCTGACTTGGCAAAAAAACATGGGGCCTTAACATTTGTTGATAATACATTTTTAACACCAGCCTTACAAAAACCGCTTTCTTTAGGTGCAGATGTCGTTTTACATAGTGCAACGAAATTTTTATCAGGACATAGTGATGTCGTTGCGGGCCTTGCTGTCGTGAAGGATGCTGAGCTGGCTAAAAAACTAGGATTCTTACAAAATTCCTTTGGTGCTATCTTGGGTGTTCAAGATGCTTGGCTAGTTTTAAGAGGGATTAAAACTTTGCATGTCAGACTAGAGCAATCAATGATTTCAGCACGAAAAATTGCTTCATTTTTAAAAGAGCATCCTGCTATTAAACAAGTATACTACCCAGGATTTAAAGAACATCCACAATATCAAATCCAAGCAAATCAAGCAAATGGGCCAGGAGCTGTTCTGTCATTTGAGCTTGAAAATGAACAGGCAGTTAGAGAGTTTGTTTCTAAGGTGAAAATCCCTGTTTTCGCAGTTAGTTTAGGAGCTGTAGAGTCAATCCTCTCCTACCCGGCTAAAATGTCCCATGCTGCCATGCCTGAGGCTGAACGTGAATATAGAGGAATTAAAAGCGGTCTGCTAAGACTTTCAGTAGGATTAGAAAATCCAGATGATCTTATAAAAGATATCACTTTAGCTTTAGCTGAATCTGGTACACTCGTAGAAATCGATTAGAACTAAGGAGGATGACAATGAGCTTCCTAGAGAAATTGAAAAATGAGATCGTGATTGCTGATGGTGCGATGGGAACTCTTCTTTATTCGTATGGGGCGGATAGCTGCTTTGAGAATTTAAATCTCACCCATGCTGAACAGATCCAGCAGATCCATGAGGCGTATATCCATGCTGGAGCAGATTTGATTCAAACAAATTCATATGCAGCCAATTATTTGAAGCTACAAAGGTACGGGCTTGAGGATAGTGTAAAAGAACTTAATACCTTTGCAGTCAGAAATGCGCGAAAAGCAGCGAAAAAGGATACTTATATAGCTGGAACGATTGGCGGAATTAGAGGAATTAAGCCCAATATGGTCGCTCTTGAGGAAATAAAAAGGAGTTTTAGAGAGCAGCTCTATTGCCTTCTGCTTGAAGGTGTAGATAGTATATTACTTGAAACTTATTATGACCTTGAAGAACTTGAAAATGTGCTGGCCATTGCTCGTAAAGAAACAGATTTACCTATCATTGCCCAGGTTTCACTTCATGAGGCTGGTATTTTGCAGGACCAAACTCCTGTTTCTGAAGCACTTTCAAGATTAGAATATTTAGGTGCTGATGTCGTAGGGTTAAATTGCCGGCTTGGTCCCTACCATATGCTTCTGACATTGGAAAATGTTCCGCTGCCGAAGCATGTATTTCTATCTGCCTATCCGAATGCCAGCATACCGGCCTACACAGATGGAAAATTTCATTATGAAGGAGATTCGGAATACTTTAAACAATCGGCACGTAATTTTCGAAATCAAGGTATTAGACTATTAGGAGGCTGCTGCGGGACGACCCCTGATCATATTCGGGCATTTGCTTCAGAACTAAAAGGAATGCCGCCTATTAAGGAAAAAACCATTAAAAAACGCAGTGAAATAAAAATAACTAATCCCCCTGCTGCCATTCGGGAAAATCCTCCTTTACATGATATTGTCAAGGAGAGATCTTCTATTATCGTGGAGCTTGACCCGCCTAAGAAATTAAACACTAATAAATTTTTCGAGGGTGCAAAAGCCTTGAAAGATGTTGGCATTGATGCGATTACGTTAGCGGATAATTCACTGGCTTCTCCGAGAGTATGTAATTCTGCTCTCGGCTATCGTGTAAAAAAAGAAATTGGCGTAAGGCCATTGGTGCATATTACATGCAGAGACCGAAATATCATTGGTCTGCAGTCCCATTTAATGGGGCTTCATACACTTGGTTTGCATGATGTATTAGCTGTAACAGGTGATCCGGCAAGAGTTGGAGACTTTCCTGGTGCATCCTCCGTTTATGATTTGTCATCATTTGAATTAATCGAAATGATTAAGCAGTTGAATGAAGGCTTATCGATTTTAGGAAAGGATTTAGGTGAAAAAGCTGCCTTTTCCATTGGTGCCGCCTTTAATCCTAATGTCAGAGCAGTCGATAAGGCCGTTCAGCGACTGGAGAAGAAAATTGAATTTGGTGCTGATTATTTTATTAGCCAGCCTGTCTTTTCAGAGGAAAAATTAATCGAGGTCCATCAAGCAGTAAAGCATTTAAAAAACCCGATATATATTGGCCTAATGCCATTAATCAGCCATAAAAACGCAGAATTCCTGCATAATGAAGTTCCGGGCATCAAAATATCCGATGCTATTCGGAAAATTATGGCTGATTGTAAGGATGATCCAGTTCATGCAGCGCGTGAAGGGGTCGCCATAACTAAATCTCTCATTGATGCAGCTGCAGAATTATTTAACGGAATCTATTTAATTACTCCGTTTATGCGTTATGAGTTAACTGTTGAATTATCAGCATATGCCCATGAAACAAGTGCCAAGATTGCAAGGAGGAAACAACATGCAGAAGTCACTATTAATTGAACAGCTAAAGAGTAAAATTCTCATTATGGATGGCGCTATGGGAACAATGCTACAGAATGCCAATTTAACTCCCGATGATTTCGGAGGCGAGGAATATGATGGCTGTAATGAAAATTTAAATATTACTGCCCCTTCTGTCATTAAAAAAATCCATCTGGAGTATTTAAAAGCAGGAGCAGATATTGTTGAAACAAACACATTCGGTGCAACAAGTATTGTCCTAGATGAATACGATTTAGGTCATAAAGCCTACGAAATTAATAAAAAAGCTGCCCTTCTTGCACGTAAAGCTGTCGATCAGATTTCAACCTACCAATGGCCGCGATTTGTCGCAGGTGCTATGGGCCCTACAACTAAGACACTTAGTGTAACTGGCGGAACTACTTTTGAAGCGTTGACACAATCATACGAAGAACAGGCAATCGGATTAATTGACGGTCAAGTGGATCTTCTTCTCCTTGAAACGAGTCAGGATATGCTGAATGTAAAAGCTGGTTTTATCGGCATTCAAAATGCATTTGAGAAAACAGGCAAGAAGCTTCCCCTTATTATCTCGGGAACGATTGAACCAATGGGTACCACTTTGGCCGGCCAGTCAATTGAAGCTTTCTATATTTCATTAGAACACATGAAACCGTTAGCGGTTGGCCTTAACTGTGCCACTGGTCCTGAGTTTATGCAGGACCATATCCGCTCCCTATCAGGTCTTGCTTCATCAGCAGTTAGCTGTTATCCAAACGCTGGGCTGCCTGATGAAGAAGGACAATATCATGAAACACCTGAATCACTTGCTTTGAAATTAGGCGGATTTGCGTCTGAAGGCTGGCTGAATATTGTTGGCGGCTGCTGTGGAACAACTCCGGCCCATATTAAAGCAATTGCAGATGAAATGGCGAAATATCAGCCCCGAGGCTATGAAAAAAGCACAACCCATAAAGTATCCGGAATCGAACCTTTTATCTATGATGATCCTACCCTTCGACCTATTATGGTTGGCGAAAGGACGAATGTTATTGGGTCACGAAAGTTTAAGCGATTAATTAAGGAAGGAAAATTTGAAGAGGCTGCTGAGGTTGCCAGAGCACAAATTAAGGGCGGAGCTCACGTCATCGATGTTTGTCTTGCTGATCCAGACCGTGAAGAAATTGAAGATATGAAAAACTTCATGAAAGAATTGGTCAAGAAAGTTAAAGCTCCTCTAGTGATTGATTCAACTGATGACCTTGTTATAGAGAAGGCCCTTACCTACTCACAAGGGAAAGGCATAATAAATTCAATCAATCTTGAGGATGGCGAGGATAGATTTGCCGCAATCGCTCCGCTTGTTCATAAATATGGTTCCGCTGTAGTTGTTGGGACGATCGATGAAAAAGGCATGGGGGTTACAGCTGATAAGAAGCTGGAAATTGCCAAGCGTTCCTATGATTTACTAGTAGGCAAATATGGCATCCAGCCAGAGGATATCATTTTTGACCCTCTTGTCTTCCCTGTCGGTACAGGTGATGCACAATATATTGGAAGTGCAAAAGCAACTGTTGAGGGAATTCGATTAATTAAAGAAGCAATGCCAGAGGTCCAAACAATTCTTGGAATTAGTAACGTATCCTTTGGTCTCCCTCCTGTCGGCAGAGAAATATTGAATTCTGTATTTCTTTATCATTGCACACAGGCGGGACTCGACTATGCAATCGTTAATACAGAAAAGCTTGAGAGATTTGCCTCCATCCCTAAAGAGGAAGTTCAGTTAGCTGAGAAATTATTATTTGAAACAACTGATGAAACACTTGCTGCTTTTACAGAGTTTTACCGTGATAAGAAAAAAGAACAAAAAAGCATGATGCCTGATATGACATTAGAAGAACGTCTAGCCTATTATGTCGTGGAAGGAACAAAGGAAGGTCTTATTCCTGATCTAGAAGAAGCTCTTCGCACCTACCCTGCCCCACTTGAAATTATTAATGGGCCATTAATGGATGGGATGAAGGAAGTTGGCCGTCTATTTAATGATAACCAGCTTATCGTAGCGGAAGTTCTGCAAAGTGCGGAGGTCATGAAGGCATCTGTTTCTTTCCTTGAACCTCATATGGAAAAGGATGATACAAGTGCGAATAAAGGAAAAATAGTTTTAGCAACGGTTAAGGGAGATGTCCATGATATCGGAAAGAACTTAGTCGATATCATCCTAAGTAATAATGGATTTGAAGTCGTAGATCTTGGGATTAAGGTCCCTCCTTCCGAGCTTGTAGAAACAATCAAGAAGGAAAAGCCAGATATGGTTGGCTTATCAGGATTGCTTGTGAAATCTGCACAGCAGATGGTCCTTACTGCTCATGATTTAAAGCAGGCTGGCATTGATATTCCAATACTTGTTGGCGGGGCAGCTCTGTCCCGCAAATTCACAGATACGAAAATCGCGAAGGAATATGATGGCCTTGTTCTATATGCGAAGGATGCGATGAATGGCCTTTCCATCGCCAACCAGCTGCAAGATCCAGTTGAATTTGAAAAATTAAAAAGCGAACAAGCAGAAAAGCAAGAAGCAGCTCAAAACGCTGTTCCGTTTGACAGAAGTTCAATTGCTGTCGCTACAGCTGTGAAAGTAAGGCCAGCATTAAATACAAACGCACCTGTTTTTACACCACAGGATTTAAAAAGAAAAATATTAAATTCCATTACGATTTCACATATCGAGCCTTATATAAATAAGCAAATGTTAATTGGACATCATCTGGGCTTAAAGGGTAAATTAGAAAAACTTTTAGCAGAAAGTGATGAAAAGGCTGTAAAAATGAACGAAATGGTGAACGGATTAATTGATGATTCAAAAACAAATGGGTGGATTACGCCAGCTGCTGTCTATCAATTTTTCCCTGCACAATCAGATGGAGATAAGGTTCTCATTTACAATGAGGAACAAACTGAAATTATTGAAACCTTTGAATTCCCAAGACAAGAGGTTGAACCTTATTTATGCTTAGCTGACTTCTTAAAATCTAAAGAGAGCGGACAGATGGATTATGTCGCCTTCTTTACAGTTACGGCGGGCAGAGGGATTAGGCAAGTGGCCGATCAATTAAAGGAGCAAGGAAGGTTCCTTGAATGTCATGCCCTGCAATCACTCGCATTAGAATCAGCTGAAGGGTTCGCAGAACTTGTTCACAGACAAATTCGAGACCGCTGGGGTTTTCCTGACCCAGTTGATATGACAATGAAGGATCGCTTTGCCGCTAAATACCAAGGGCAAAGGTTCTCATTTGGATACCCAGCTTGTCCTAATTTAGAAGATCAGCAAAAGCTTTTCAAATTAATCAGCCCAGAGGACATTGGAGTAAATCTGACAGAAGGCTGTATGATGGAGCCCGAAGCATCAGTATCAGCCATTGTTTTTGCTCATCCAGAGGCTAGGTATTTTAATGTTGCAAAGGCATAACCCTTTTTCATAACTAAAAGCCAAAAACGTTGAAACTTTATTCAAACGTTTTTGGCTTTTTTATTACCTCTTCTCCATTATGTTGTTGATTTTTTTACACTTACATGAATAACCCTCTCGTTTTTTGGATCAAATTCAATATGAATAAACAATCCGAATTCCTTGCCGCCTTCTCGCAGCCAAAGCTTAAATTTTTCTATAGATGAATGATCCTTGTTCTCCCTGCCGATATGCAAATAATCGACAATATCTGCTTTTGGATATTTTTTCTTTGCTGTTTTTACGGCTAATTGTCCCCACTTTGCGTACGGTGGTGCATCTGGCTGAGCATAGAAGACCTGGCTTGAACATAGCATCAGAATCGTAACAATGAAGAACATTCTTCTCAAATCAATAGTCATAATGGTTCTTTCCTTTTATCTTCAATTGCTTCTCGGATCCGTTCTTCCTCCTCCTGAACGGAAATATAGGCGCTTTGTACGGCGAAATAATGATGTAGCAGATCTTTTTCATCCTGGCATTCCATACCTTCATCCTTTAACATTTCGCTTCCCTCCTTTTTGTAATGCTTTTCTATAGAATTTGACATTAAGGTCTTGCTTATTCAAGACACTGATGAACAAGACATACTTGAATATTATTTTCTTTTCATTGCAAGCTATTATTAGGAGGTGTTGGAATGAATCACGAAAAAGAGGTTCCAGATTTTACGGAAATGGATCATCAATTGAATGAAGCTGCATATACAACAGAAACGATTGTTACGAATTCAAATTTGGATTTAAACATTTCAACAGAAGAACAGAATACAGTAGAAGTAGTAAGCAATCATTTATAGAATAAAAAAGCATTGCCGTTTTATTTGGCAATGCTTTCGTGATTTAAATCACAATTACTCTTTTGTTTTATGATTATAATCATACATAATAAGAATAAATGAAAATTGAAAAAGGTGATGAATATGGATTACAAAATTAATACCCTTTTTACTCAAATAGGCGGAGCAGAAACTATTGAGAAGCTTGTCCAAGTATTTTATCCACGTGTATATGCTGATCCCGACCTAAGCCCATTGTTTGAAGGAGATATGGAAGAAATCATGAGAAAGCAGCGGATGTTTCTATCACAATTTACCGGAGGACCCGCCCTTTATAGTCAGGAATTCGGGCCACCTGCTATGCAGCACCGCCATCTCCCCTTCGAAGTCACGCCACTGCGCGCTAAGTGCTGGCTTCGCTGTATGAAGGAAGCTTTTGAGGAAATTGGGCTTAATGAAAATCCTGCAGGTGCGGCTTTTTATGATCGACTAACACAGGTAGCAGGGATTATGGTAAACACTCCAGATTATGAATAAAATATAGTTTGCTAATGTAAGACTAAGTTTGCTTAATTTTTCTTAATAAGTTTTCTGAATGCGCAAAAATAAGAATGATAATTATTGCTGCTACTATCCATAAAAGTTCAATGGAATGGTAAAGATACGAAATAGAAAATGGTATCAGGCAAATGGCTGCAAGTCCTGCAATCGTAAAGCTTTTAGTAAAAGGGAAAAATAGTAAAAAACCAATGATAATGACCAGTGCCAGCAATGGCTCGAAAATAATGATTCCCCCGATAAAGGTTGAAATTCCTTTTCCGCCTTTAAATCGAAAAAGGATTGGTTTAATATGTCCGATTACAGCTAGGCTAAGGCCAGCCAGCATTTCCAATTCTGTAAATTGCAGATATCTTCCAATTATGATGACAATACTGCCTTTACATGCATCACCGAGAAATGTAATGACAAAAGCCTTTTTTCCATATAATCGTCCGATATTTCGTGCTCCTGGGTTTCCGGAACCTTGATTATGTACATTTCCTTTCCCAAAAAGCTTTAAAAAAATGTGAGCAGTCAGGATATTGCCGATAAAATAAGAGCCAATAAAATAAATTATTTGATTCATATGGATCTCCAGCCTTTTTTGATTGTTGGACTAGGAATCTAGCAGTCTAGTTCTGAATTATGTAAGAGATATATACTATATTATGGACAAGTATCATTGATTATTCAATAAAAATAACACCCAAAAAATGGGTGTTATTTTTTCAAGCTTAATTCCCCTTGCTGATGATACGAATTTAGATCGTATGATGATATTTTGGTTGGGGATAAGGCATATAGGGAGTTTCCAATATAAATAATCCGATTAATTTGATTCTCCCATTCCTCATATGGTGCTTGAGGATCCTGATGTGTTAATTTCGTTTGTAAGTGAAAGCCCGTTCTTAAATCAATGTTGTAAACAAATCCTCCTTGGAACTCAAATGTAGACTCATATTCACTATTTGGTTTGTTTTGATGAACGGTAATTGGAAAGGCAAAAAGATTTTTCTTTTTATCAAACAAGAGTGCTTTATGATCATGATTTAATGGTGAGTACGTACCTCTGCCTCCGATAATTTCCGTAAATTTCTCTTTCGGATTTGACATATCACTTACATCGAAAAGGGAAATTTTTACCCCATCCGTTAAAATGATTGGCTGATTACCGGGACCTTTCCCGCTTACCTTTGTATCATAACCAAAACCAATGAGATGATTTTCGTCAAATGGGTGCAGATAATTGCTGAAACCTGGTATTTTCAATTCCCCTAGAATCTTTGGATTCTTCGGGTCCTTTCCATCAATGACAAATAACGGATCCGTCTCTCTAAAGGTCACAATGTAAATGCGATCATTCATAAACCTTGCTGAATAAATTCGCTCTCCCCTTGCAAGATCCTCAAGTTCACCTACCTGCTTTAGATTTTCATCCAATATATAAAGATTATTCGCTGAAGGCCGCTTGTCATCCCAAACATAGCCCTTTGTCGTGGCAATGCGAAAATACCCAGCATATTCATCCATGGAAAACTGGTTTAATACCGTTCCCGGAACTTCACTCGAGCTATGAAATTCCACCTTCATGCCATCCACGTTAAATTTATAAACAGTTGTATCTGGCTGTTCAGATTTACCGTCTATATGTGGAAACCAATAATAGTTGCTGACCGCTATATAGAGATTATTTTTTGACATATAAAGATTATTGCCGCTGCCTAAATAGGTGGATACGGAAATTTTTTCAGTTGGTTTATCTAGATCAATTACAGCAATATTTGTGAAATTTGTTTCGCTCGATCCAGGAAAATACTGAATATGATCGAAATCAACTGGCTGCAAGCCTGGTTTCTCTAATGAATCGGAATACTTAGGGCGTATATCAATTTCTGGATTGTCTTTCAAGATCCAAACATCTGGATATTTATTAGCAATAAGATAGACTTTTCCATTCATAAGCCTAGATGAAAGCAGTGAGCCTTCCATTTCGAATTCTCTTATTTTTTTCGGTGTCTGTTTATTTTCAATATTGTATATAATGGCTTTCGTTGTTTCGTGTACAGGAGCAATGGCAATTTTGGCTATTTCTTTCTGTGTCGGGTACGGCATCTTCCCGTAGCTATTTCCTAAAATAATTAACTGATCCTCGTATATAAAAAGCTGGTAAGGAGAAAAAGAATGGTCAAATGATAGCACAGACTCTAATGTCATCTTATCGGAAGGAGCTGCTTTAATGATTTGGACCTTTTCGTCCACGACCTGATAAATATGCGAACCATCTGTTTTAACCGTATCTGCTTCATCGATTCCCTGAACCTGAACATTCGTTTCAGAATAATTAGACCCGCTTTTATCAGCTGCCGCACTTTCCTGTGAAGACTCCTTCACGCTAATTGAAAAACCTGTTTTATGTTTCTTCTCTTCTTCCTTTACACGATTTAATAATAATTCATTTAAGGCAGTTTTTGATTTAACTGAAGGAAGAGTGTCTTTTACTTCGAAGGATTGGCTCTTCCCAGAAAGCAGTTTTTTTCCGAGGGCAGATTTTATATCTGAGCTCAGATGCAAAGTATAATATTTTGCCTCTAATGAATATCCGCCATCAGGAGGTTCTACAATAACAGAGTTTCCCTCCTTACTGACATTCACTTTCACTTTTTGGTTTTGTCCCTTTTCATCTATCACATAAACCGTTTTTTCATTTACACTTTTTGGATCTAGTTTAGCGGAAAAGTTAAATTTCCAAATCTTATTCTGCAGGACAATGGTCTTATCATTTCTTGTATCCATCCCACTGACAACCTTTAATTGTGTAATGAGGAAAAATGAAAACATCACTGTTATAACTGTAAAAATTCCGCCTATAGTGAACCATTTTTTCTTCATTGCTGTCCCCCCTTTATAGCTTTTGACGAAATAGGATTCCCTTTAGTTACAATCACTTCCTTTTCATCCATAGATTTACTTCAAAATTAATAATAAAAAATATCCGCTCGATTTGAGCGGATATTTGATCTTTCTCATTATTCACCAGTCTTGTGTTCTTTCTAGCAATTTATCAATTTCAATTCGTCTGATTATATAGCTGAAATCACCTTCATCTGCCATTTCTTCGGTAGCATCTAACAGTTTATCAATATCGGCATTAATTAAAATCATAATCAGAACTCCTCTAAATATTATTTAATAGGTATTTGGATGTTTATTTTTATAAGAGCATTCGACATTATGAGAGATATTATGGGGGTATTTGTAGGAAAAAAAAAATTTTTTTTAATTTACCCGAAAAAGACTGGATGAAACCTACTTATTAAAATGTTATAAAATAGACTTTATTCAAGTCACAAATAAAAATAATCATTAATATACTGTAAAGTAAATTCACTGCTTAGTTCTTCATCAAATGATCAATAGAAGGTGTTCACATATGAGGCCTGAAGTAAATTCGTATGAGTTTGCAAAGGTTTTACAGTCAGCCCTAAAAAAAGGACAGAATGAAAATCACTTGACCTTACATGATTTACTAAGTGAAATCGCAAGACAACTAGAACCAATTATTAAAAAATAAGAAAAAGACATTAATAAAAACAAAAGAAATCGATCTTTTCTGACGATTTCTTTTGTTTTTGCCTGTAACTATTTTCGCTTGTTTAAAAAATATAAAAACCAGACGGCATGATTTTGTTCATCTGAAGCGGCTCGTTTGAATGCATTTTTAATATTTACATCTGTTATCTCATCAGACACACCTAGATAGAAGTCTACCGTTTCCTGTTCATCTACAAAGGCAAACTCAATCCCTTCTTTGTAAGTGTTTGGGCATTGTTCCACGATTTGAGGTTGTGGCTGCCTGCCTGTCAGATTTACATATAGTTGTGTAAATTGCTGTAAATGTCTAATTTCATCTTCTCGAATTTCAAGGATTTGCTTCCTTTCTATTTCGGTTGTCGCCAAATTAGCTATTTTCTGATAGCATTGGACAGCACTATATTCTCCATTAATGGCTTTAGTTAAATCCCTGAGCAATTTATCTGTTTGTCTGTACATATTTTTGTAATCGTAATAAGGATACAAACGAATACCTCCTTAGTTTTTTTCCTTATATACTATGAGATTCATTTTGGAAGTGATTATTAATAATGCTGATGTCATATCAGGATCTAGTCATTTCCGCCAAAGCAAATGCAAAAAAATACGCCTCTGATTTGCCAGAAGCGTATTTGAGAAAATATTTAAGAAACTTTTTTATGTGTGATGAGCAGCGTATTGTCTTTTCTAATAATCAATCGAGGCGCAGTTGATACTAAAAGGACAACGGCGATTGAGCATAATAGCCACGCTCCAATCATGGTAGCTCCATTTGCTGCAAACGAGAAGAGGAATGGCGACATGCCCTCTGGCGCATATTCTCCAAAGAAAATAACGCCTGCAATGAAGTGCCAGAAATAACGTGCCAGGCTGCCAGCAAAGATAGCAGCTATCATCCAGCCAATTGCTTTCTTTTTCGAACCGAATCTGATCTCTTTTTGAATAAAATTATAGAACAGGCCAGCAAATCCAATACAAGCAAAGGCAATAAAATACTCAATAAAGGCTTGAGTTGGAGTGGCGATCCATGCATCCCCCATTGCTATTTGCAAGACTCCCCAGAGCAAACCGGAAAGCAAGCTGACTTTTAACCCCCAGCGGAATGCAATAATAAAAATGGGAACCATTGCGATTGAAATAGAAACAGATGGTATTGGTTTAATCGAAGGCAGTAAATCTAAAACAATGGCAAAAGCTGCAAAAAATGAGCCTTCGATTAATGCGAGTAAACCCAATTTTTTCATAAAAAAATCTCCCCTTTTTTTGTACTCCGTTACCTCAAGGGGAGAATAGAAAACAACAGAAAAAACCTTCTATTCATGCCACATTCCTGCGCTAGAATTATCTAACAGGTTCGAAGGGTCAGAACAGTCTCCTGTTCACTCTCAGCGAAAAGCTCCCCTTGTGGTTACGTTTATGTAATTATGATTCCAACATCAGTATAGTATAGTTTCCAACATTTGTGAAGGATTATTAGCTTAATAGTAGTTTATATCTTTATTCTAATAAAAAAGAGCAAAATATTGCATAGATTTGTTAGCGTTTTTCAATATTACACATTAAAAACATTACGTTAAAGATCCCAATGTTAGCGTTTTTCAATAAAACACATTAAAACCATTACATAGAAGATCCCAATGTTTGCGTTTTTCAATAATAGCTTTTAAAACCAATACATAGAACCCTTCAAATTAGTGTTATTTCCAAATTTCGGCTATACCCCTAACATAGAAGTCTCGAATACATGTGTTAACCATTTTTTTCATCTTTTTACATCAAAATGGCACTAGCCCTTCTTTACTATGCTCCTTATAATAATAAGGTAACAGTAAGGAGGGAAAAAGTTGAAATTACAATTTAAAAAAGCTTCAACGATGGTACCGATTATTGTAGGTTTATTGATGATTGTGGCAGCAGTTATATGGGCTGTTCAAGCTGGAAATAAAGAAGTAGCCATCCCCTTTTCCTCTGTTGAGAAGTTAATAGCCTCACAAAATGGAGAATTGGTCACAATAAACGAGAATAAAGATGGAAAGCTGACGATTGTGACGAGTGATGGTGAATATAAGTCCCATGTACCTCCGAATAGTCAGATGATCGATAAATTAGTAGAAAACTATAATGTTCAATATACATTTTCTTCAAGCAGTCCTTTTACACCATGGATTCTTGGCGGACTAATGATTTTACTTGTAGGGCTTGGCGTTTATTTATATAAATCTGGTAAAGGCGGACTAGGTGCTGCAAACACCATGAAGGAAAGCTTATCTAAAGCAAGGCCCCTCCCTTCTATTTCTCTTGCTGATGTTGGCGGTATTCAAGGTGAAATGAAAGAGGAGATAATGCAAACACTTTCCACTCTCAAAGATTCAGACCGTTCATTAAAAATGGGCGTAAAACCGCCGAAAGGGATTTTATTATATGGACCACCTGGAACAGGTAAAACCCTGCTGGCACAAGCTATTGCGAAGGAGCTTGGAGCGACCTTCTTCTCTACAAGCGGTTCAGCCTTTAATGAAATGTTTGTTGGTGTTGGCGCATCACGTGTCCGTACATTGTTTCAAAATGCTAGAAAGCAGAAGCCAGTCGTCATTTTTGTCGATGAAGTAGATGCACTTGCAGGAAAAAGAAAACAGCATGGCGGAGAGGAAAGCGAAAAAACATTGACTGAGCTTCTTGTTCAATTAGATGGCGGTCATTCGAATGATGGAATTCTTTTCATCGCCGCAACAAACCGTAAGGATATGCTCGATGATGCATTCCTACGTCCTGGACGAATTGATTTCTCTTTTCATGTTCCACTTCCAGATACAAAAGGAAGAAAAGAGATTATTGACATTCATACGAAAAATCGTGTGTTAGCTGATGATGTCATAAACTCACTCGATGAGCTTGCAGAGAGCACTTCTGGTTTTTCAGGTGCGGACCTTCATTCTCTCTTTGAAACAGCGAGCAGACGAGCGGTAAGAAATGGCCAGGAAGTAATAGCTAAAGAAGATTTAGATTTTGCTCTTGACCGAACCATTCTAGGAAGTTCCACTAGATCTCTACAAGATCAGGATACAAAAAAGCGTGTAGCTATTCATGAAGCAGGTCACGCCCTTGTTGCTGCTATTACGAAACCAGGTTCGGTTCGTAAAGCAACGATCATTCCCCGAGGACAAGCTCTTGGTTATGTAGCCCCGATTCCGAAAGAGATGCATTTATCAACAACAAGCGACATGCTTGACCAAGTTGCTATGATCCTCGCAGGTGGTGTTGCGGAACGGACTTACCTTGGCGAACACAGCATTGGTGTGAGTGGTGACGTTCAACAAGCGAAGCAGGTCATCGAACAAATGGTTGACACTGGCTTGCTTGAAAATGGGTTTACCCTTACTTTTAATAAAGTGGAAAAAGAAGTAAAAATGCAGGAGCTTTTCCAAAAAGCATTAGAAAAATCTGAACAACTCATCAAAAATAATGGTACACAATTCGAAGTTTTAGTTCGAGCCCTTATGAAAAAAGAAACTTTAGAAGGTTCTGAGGTTCAGGAAATTGTAAATGGCGAGCATTTAAAAGATATGACTATTGTCTAATTTGCCGACTCTAAATGAGTCGGTTTTTTTTTATTATTAACAATTTCTTTCAAAGATATTTATCATATAGATAAGGATTTGTCGAATATTGATGCTTTATGAAGAAAAATTATTATGGCAAAAAATTTGATAATTAAAGGATTAACTGTGCCATTCGTTTAATTTAAAGATAAACACAAAACTAAGGCTAGAGGAATGGTTCTTTTGAAGGATTTTATTGCAGAGCTTCTTTTTCATTTTTTTATCATGATGATTATCCCACTCGTGAATATCATTTTTTCGCGTCAATGCAGGAATAATAAAATTAATTTTATCTTTTTTCTTACTATTTGTCTTTCACTTTTAATATCATCGCTTTTTCCGGTGCGAATTACGGATGGACTAGAGTTTGATTTAAAATTCATCCCAATTTTTATAGCCTTCTTTTATATCGGGCCAAGAACTGGCCTCATGGCAATTGGCATCCTGCTTGGATTAACCTTATTTAGCGATATGACAAAATTCCTAACGAACCTAATCAATTATTTCTTTATGACGATCTTATTTTTTATTGTTTATAAACATTACATAAGAAAAAAATTACTTTTCAAGCTATTAACTGGAATCATTTTTTATTTATTCATTTTTATAACACGTACGATATATTTGATGCAAACTGGAGCAATGGGAGATTTTCTTCACCTCATTTCGTTTTCTATCGTTTCCATTATTACAATATCTACAATCATTTATTTAATCGAAATGAATAAGCTTCAACTTTTAATGATGGAACAGTTGAAAAAAGCAGATAAATTAAATGCTATTAGCCAGCTTGCTGCATCCATTGCCCATGAAATCAGAAATCCTATGACAACGATTCGCGGTTTCTTGCAGCTAATGAAAAATGAACAAAATATTACTTCTAATCAAGGGATGTTTATTTCCCTGTCCTTAGAGGAATTAGATAGGACTAACCAAATTATCAATGATTTTCTGTCTCTTGCACGACCTATAAGCGAATTTACAGAGACGATCCCTTTATCGAATATAATGTTAGATATTTCTGACTTCATGAAACCATATGCTGTTATGTCCAATGTAAAAATGAACATTCAGTTAGAAGAAAGTTTGTATATTGCGGGAAATGTGAATGAATTTAAACAATTGTTCATTAATCTTATTAAAAACGGAATAGAGGCTATGCCTGATGGAGGAAATCTAGATATAAACGTTTATCAGCAAAATGACATTGCGTTCATTGAAATAAAGGATAATGGCGTTGGTTTTTCGACCATTCAATTAGAACAGCTCGGACAGCCTTATTATTCTACTAAAACAAAGGGAACCGGACTTGGATTAATGATTTCCTTTGATATAATTAAACGATTGAAAGGCGAATATGAAATAGAAAGTATTGAAAACGAAGGCACCATTTTTACGATCCATTTTCCACTGAAAAAATAAGAGAAAAAGGTGGAAGTCACGACAACTTTCACTGTTATCGCAGATTAACGGG
>NZ_JBALNX010000092.1:0-6574 GCF_036962035.1 Bacillus sp. JJ1773 | reverse complement strand
TCCTGTGGGCCGCAACTAATAATCAGTGGGGAATGAAGCTGAAATAAATTGCCACTGCCTAATGTCATTGTCTGCACTACCACATAATGTGCGTCGGAAACCTCCACTGATTGAAGTTTCACTTTATCGGCAAATTGCGCTATATTATGACGGCACAACTCAGGAAATGTCTGAATTTGCGCTTTCCCAAGAAATATTAATCACAAATTAACTTACTGTAAGGCCAGCTAATTTATCATAATATTCCACAATTACTCTTAAGAAAATAAAAAACAAGCCAGTTTTTTTCAAATCTGGACTTGTTTTGCATCATTTTTAATTTACATCATATACTATTCTCAAGGCCGTCCACCTCTTCTCATTTCGCTTCGTTGCGGGACTAACCAGATCGGAATGTGGGCGATCTTTTTATTTTGTTTCCGGCTTAGATGATCACAACTTTTTATCAATCAGTTTAAGCTCTGGTATCATGTCTGATAACGGAACAATGTTTGCTCTATTTTGATAAACTGGAATATATTCCTCTAAAACGTTTACCATCATTGCACCGGTTACTCCTACATGACCAATTGCAATTAACCGATCACTTATATTAAGTTTTCCTGCTAATAAATTGGCCTGTTTCGTAATATGTTCAATTGTATATATATCATCAAAAAAAAGATTGTTTTCCAAATAAGGAACTCCCATCTCATTGGCTAATTTTGGGATCACACTTTTTCCAGTTGTTTTACTGTCAAGATAATACAATCCATATTCTTTGCAAGCCTCTAAAACAATTTTCATGACTCGTTCATCTTCTGTTGCTTTGGAACCCATGTGGTGGTTCATCCCCACAGCATGCGGGATATCCTCAATTGCTGCCACAACTCGGCGTCTTATTTCTTCATCATTTAAATCTGTAGTAATGGCGCCCGGTCCTAACCAGCTTTTCTTTCCCCTTTTCGGCTCCATTGGCAGATGAACAATAACTTCATGATTATTTTTCATTGCTAACTCTGCATCCCGTTTAGTAGTTGGCATAAATGGCATGATGGCAGCAGTCAATGTAACTGGAAGTTTTAATATTTCATCTGTTCCTTTCATGTTATTTCCAAGGTCATCGATGACGATAGCAAGTTCCTTTTTTTCCGTTTTAGATTCAGTTTCCATTGGCATTGTCATTGTAAAAACTAGCACTATAATCGATATAAACCGCAACATGTTAGAATCACCCCTTTTTAATAAACTCTCCATTTTTGGAGAAAAAAATGAATGCAAAATAAAAAAACTGACCAGCCATTTAGCTAGTCAGTTTTCTGTTATTTTCTATGCATTTTAAATTCTAAAAATAGATCATTATAATAGGCAAGCATTCTTTTTCCAAGGTTTTCGTATACCTCGAGCTTGGCTGTCATTTCTTCATCCGGATAGAAGCGCTCATCACTAATGACTTCTTCATCCATGAATTCGAGTGCCCCTTTATTAGGTGTAGAGTACCCTACATACTCTGTGTTTTGTGCGGCAACTTCTGGATCAAGAATAAAATTAATAAATTGATGTGCGGCTTCCGGATTTTTAGAAGTCTTTGGAATCACCATATTGTCAAACCAGAGATTGGAGCCTTCTTCTGGGACGACATATTCAACATCTTCATTTTCCCACATAATTTCTTGAGCTACTCCGGACCAGACAAGGCCAATACCAGCTTCGCCATTTTCTAACAACATCCGAATTTCGTCCCCTACGATCGCTTTAATATTCGGCGTTAACAAATCAAGCTTTTCTTTCGCTTCGATAAGGTGTTTTTCATCTGTATCATTTAAAGAATAGCCTAAGCTATTTAAGCCCATTCCCATTACCTCTCGAGCACCATCAATAATTAATATCTGATTTTTGAACTTTGGATCCCATAAATCATCCCAACTAGTTATTTCTAAATCACCTAGCATCTCTTTATTATACGCGATTCCGACTGTTCCCCAAAAGTAAGGGATTGAATATTCATTTCCTGGATCGAAAGGCAAATCCATAAATCTTGAATCGATATATTGAAGGTTCGGCACTTTTGAATGATCAATCGGGATAAGTAAATTTTCTTGCCTCATTTTATCGATTGCATACTCAGACGGAACGGCTATATCATAAGAAGTTCCGCCCTGCTCAATTTTCGTCAGCATCGCTTCATTTGAATCAAATGTTTCGTAGATGACCTTAATCCCGGTTTCTTTTTCAAATCGTTTTATAAGTTCCTGGTCAATATAATCTCCCCAGTTAAATATCGTCAGTGTATTTCCACTTGAATACCCTTGAGCAGAATTTAGTTTATTGACAAAAAGAATTAAACCAATTGAAACAATGAGTACAGCTGCTAAGGCACGGACAAGCTGTTTCATTTCTTAACCCCCATTCCAGCCGGACGATTATTACGTTTCGTAATAAAGTAATAACCGACTACCAACAGCATCGTGAAAATAAACAATAAGGTAGATAGGGCATTAATGTTTAATGAAACTCCACGTCTTGCAAGTGAGTAGATTTCTACAGATAATGTCGTAAACCCATTACCTGTTACAAAAAATGTAACGGCAAAATCATCTAGAGAATACGTTAAAGCCATGAAAAAACCTGCGAAAATACCAGGGGTAATAAAAGGCAGAATCACCTTAGTTAGGACATCCCATCTGCTTGCACCTAAGTCGAGAGCTGCATATATCATGGATATGTTCATTTCTTCAATTTTTGGCAGTACCATAATCACCACAATTGGAACACTAAAGGCAATGTGTGCAAATAATACAGAGACAAACCCTAGTTTAATTCCAATAATTGTAAACAATATTAAAAATGACGCTCCGATGATAACATCAGGACTGACAATTAGAACATTATTAAGTGAAAGAAGTGTATTTTTTACTCTTCTTCTTCTAGCAAAATAAATCGCAAGTGCACCGGCAACACCTAGTATTGTAGAAATCGCCGCTGATAAAAGGGCAATAATTGCTGTATTTAAAACAATAATTAAAAGTCTTGTATCCCCGAACAGCTCTCGATACCAATCAAGGGTGAATCCTTCGAACTGATACATATTTCCGCCGCTATTAAATGAATAAAACATTAAGTAAAAAATAGGGGCATACAAAATTAGAAATACAATGGTCAAATAGATTGCTGAAAGCTTTGTCTTTTTCTTCATAGGATCCCCCTCTTTCGTTTACCAGTGAGTACCATAATGAGTACCATGGCAATAATTAGGAAGACAGCGATCGTTGAGCCCATTCCCCAGTCTTGAGTGACAAGGAAATGCTGTTCGATGGCTGTTCCGAGGGTGATAACACGGTTACCAGCAATAAGTCTTGTTAACATAAACAATGAAAGTGCAGGAATGAACACGACTTGGCATCCTGACTTAACTCCATCCAGCGTTAATGGGAAAATAACACGGGTAAAAGTTGTCCATGGTGAAGCACCTAAATCATTAGATGCATCAATGAGTGATGGGTTTAATTCATCTAACGCATTAAAGATCGGTAAAATCATAAATGGCAGAAAGATATAAACAGAAACAAAGATAAAGCTGAAATCTGTAAATAATATCTGTTTGCTGCCAACCCCCATTACCTCAAGAAAGCTATTCGCAGCACCATATGTGCCAAAGATACCAATAAACGCATAAGCTTTTAACAATAAATTAATCCACGAAGGAAGAATAATTAATAATAGCCATAACTGCTTATGCTTGGTTTTTGTCAGTAAATAGGCTGTTGGATAAGCAATAATAAAGGCGAAAAATGTAATTAAAAATGCATACCAAAATGAACTAAATGTCATCTTCAGATAGACTGGCGTAAAGAACTTTTTGTAATTATCAAAAGTAAAATGCCCTTCAATATCAAAAAACGAATAGTATACAACGAGAAGAATGGGTGTTACGACAAACAAAAGAATCCAAATAACATAAGGGATTAAATACAGATTACGAGAGTTAGTTTTCATAGCTTCCCTCTTCATATGCTTCTAAACGTTTGTCGAATTCTTCCTCTGTTTCTCCATGTCTCATGACATGAATGGCTTCAGGATCAAAGTACAGCCCTATTTCTTCCCCTACATTTGCCTTTTTCGTTGAATGAACAAGCCATTCATTTCCATCCTGGTCATAGCAGCTAATTTCATAATGAACACCGCGGAAAAGCTGAGTATCTACTTTAACCCTTAGTTTCCCTGATTCTGGCTTAGTAATTTCCAAATCCTCAGGACGGATCACAATATCCACGGCTTCATTTGGATTTAGGCCGCCATCCACACAATCAAAGGTTTTCCCGGTAAACTGGACAGAAAAATCTTTAATCATCGTCCCTGGTACAATATTCGATTCTCCAATGAAATCAGCAACAAATCGGTTAATCGGTTCATCGTAAATATCAGTTGGCGTTCCGCTCTGTTCGATTTTTCCGTTATTCAAAACAAAAATTTCGTCAGACATCGCCAGTGCTTCCTCTTGGTCATGGGTAACAAAGATAAACGTAATGCCCAATCTGCGCTGGAGCTCACGAAGCTCGTACTGCATTTCTGTACGAAGTTTTAAATCTAGCGCTGATAATGGCTCATCGAGTAGTATGACTTCCGGTTCGTTGACAATGGCTCTTGCAATGGCTACACGCTGACGCTGACCGCCTGACATTTCTCTTATTTCACGATTTTCATAGCCTTCAAGATTCACAAATCGAAGTGCTTCCTTTACTCTTCGGTCTACTTCAATATTTTTAATTTTTTTAATTCTAAGTCCAAATGCTACATTCTCAAATACATTTAAATGCGGAAATAACGCATAGTCCTGAAATACAGTGTTGACTTGGCGTTTATTGGCCGGCACTTCATTGACTAATTTTTCATTAATAAATACCTTTCCAGATGAAGGCTCAATAAATCCTGCAATCAGCCGTAATATGGTTGTTTTTCCGCAGCCGGATGGACCTAGTAGAGTATAGAATTTCCCTCTCTCAATCTCAAAGCTTACCTCTTTTAAAACAGGAGGATCATCATCATATTGTTTTGTTACATGCTCAAAACGGATTATAGTGTTATTTGTCATTTTATCTCCTTCTATCAAAAAAAAATTTCAAATCATGCAACGCATTTTATCGAAAAAAATCGAATAATAACATTTAGACATTCAAACGTTATAATACCATATTCCTATGCATTGATGGGAGATGTTTTTTGAAAATATTGTCTAGAGAATACCTCTTGTAAAAAAAGGCTTCCTACTCATATGTTAACTATGTGCAGGAGGTGTGTAATCTATTTACTATTTTGGATAAACCTTTGTATTTCAAGATGTATAGGCTCCATCACTCTTACAATCTGGTCATCCTCTTCGACTAATGGAATGGTCTTTCCATTAATGGTCTTGAACACTGGTTTTACTATTGAATGACTGCTATTAACAAACCATTTTCCATTCATCTTGATTATTTCTAGATCTATGATGCCAAGATGATTTCCCCAATAGCCAGCTTGTACAGCCGGGACCCCATTTATAGTTCCTGTTTCATCATTTACACTATAGAGGTCCTTCCCAGGGAAAATTAAATGAGTATGACCGTATAAAATAGCATCGATCCCTTCTACTTCACTTAAATCGATTACGGAATTTCCCTTTTTCTCCTTTAATCCTTTGTCAGGATCTAATCCAACATGTGCAAGAGCGATAATTATGTCTGCACCCATCTTTTTCATGATAGGTACAAAATGCTCAGCCGTTTCCTGTATATTTTTTATCTTTAATTTACCTTGAAAATACTTCTTGTCCCATTCGGCTGCAATTGGGGTAAGAATGCCAATAACACCAACCTTTAATTTTTGTTTATTTCCGTTAGTATCAATAAAGTTTCTATCTAAGATCAAAAACGGATTGAAATAATTAAGATCATCGCCATCGTATTGATTTTGATCATCTATATAAATATTGGCATTTACGTATGGGAACTTGGCTCCTCGCAAGCTTTTATGCAAAAAATCTAATCCATGATTGAATTCATGATTTCCTACTGTTGCCGCATCATAATAAAGTCCATTCATCGCTTTAAATACAGGATGAAAGTAATGATCGTCCAAATAGTTGGTTTTATACACATATTCATCTAGAGCACTTCCTACAAGTACATCACCTACATCAAAAAGCAGTGAATTAATCTCCTCTTCCCGAGCTTGCTTGATAAGTGATGCAGTTCTGGCTAATCCGAATTCTAGATTCGGTTTATTTTTTTTATAATCAAACCCTAACATATGTGCATGCAAATCTGTTGTTTCTAAAATTCGAAGCCGCAAGCTAGATTCCATGATCTCTTTGGCGTCTGTCCGATTTAAGGCAATGAGCAAAATGCTGATGATCAGTATGAATTGAATGATCACTTTTATTCTTTTCATCCAAACACCCCTTACTATATGTTTTCTTATTTTCTCTAATTTAGGGAATAATAATCGGATTTTAGCGAAATAGTTAATTTTTCCTAAATAATGAATAGTCACACACGCAGCAAATGGTGTAGATCATTTCACGTATATAAAAAAAGATGATAGAACATGCTCTATC
>NZ_JBALNX010000091.1:0-35440 GCF_036962035.1 Bacillus sp. JJ1773 | reverse complement strand
CCAATGCTATGTTGAGTAGGGTAATCAGCCAAGTTAATATTAGAACCGAAAGCACCCAGTCCTAAGATGGATAATGATAGTGCAGATACTTTTAAAAGTTTTTTCATATTTTCACCAGCTTTACCATATTTTTAAGTTAAATAGATTGTATCAAGAGTTAAGTAGATTAGCAATCTCACTTTCCATAATACTTAGTAATTTTGTCTTTTTCTCCAATTTTAACAGGTGAAGGCACTCGTCTAAATAGTGTTTTCCTTTTTCAACTTCCCCCAGTTGAACGTAGTTATGTCCAATTTGGTAATGAAATTCATTTAAGAGATAAAGCAGCTCTTCGTTAAAGCAGAGATTTAGTCCTTTATAACAATAAGAAAGAGATTCTTCATACATATCTAATTTTGTATACGCTTGAGATAAGCCAAATAAAATCCTTAATTTCCCTTTCATATTTAAAATGTGTGGGAGATTTTCTATATTATTTAAGGCCTCAAGAAAAATGGTCACGGCACTTCGATAATTTTTAATTTCATAAAAAATAATCCCAATACTTGTGAGAATTTCAATTTCCCTTTCAGAAAGAGATACACGTTTTGGATTTGTTATTGCGATGGCCTTACTCAAAGTATCAAAAGCATTATCAGCATTCCTATTCAAATAGTAGTAACAAATTCCC
The DNA here is from genome assembly GCF_036962035.1 of Bacillus sp. JJ1773. Classification (NCBI taxonomy): domain Bacteria; kingdom Bacillati; phylum Bacillota; class Bacilli; order Caryophanales; family Bacillaceae; genus Bacillus; species Bacillus sp. JJ1773. The sequence continues at coordinate 34,770 of NZ_JBALNX010000091.1, read as the reverse complement.
TGATGCCACATCAAATATTGCTTTAAGGATTTTTGAGTAAATAAGGGGCTGTCTTCTTCTTGTTGAATGATATTGCTGATTGCTTCGTAATTACGATCTCTTTTAAACTTTTCTATTAGTTGAATAACTGCATTTGGGTAATGGACAGTTGTCTTGGAAGCGATATCGAAAAAATAGGTTAGCTCCATATCGAGCTTTTTCGAGAATTTATAGAGCACATCTATGGTGGGGTAGGATCGTTCTTTTTCGAATGAGATTAATTCTTCTACTGTGCAGATTCCTTCGGCTAATTCCTCTACCGTTAAGTTTTTGTATTGCCGAAAGGATTGGAGGATTTCTCCAAATAAATATTTCTCTAGCTTCATATAAATCCCTCATTTCAACAATCTCTAATTCAATAGTAACATATTCCTTGTCTCTTTTTACAGGGAAAGGTGACCTAAATTTCGAAAATTCAATAGTATTCGATAATTTTATTTTTAAAGCGGCCGATTATTGAATTAGTATTTACTATCGTAATATAGTTATTAATTATACAACAGACTTATGGATCTGTAAGTATTTCTCAAGGTCGGTTTCTCCATGGATAAAATGCTAGATTCAATACTATCCATTGAAAGACCGTTACTATAACCCCAATTTGATCATATATTGGATATTGGTCAAAATACCTTAGAATAAAGAATTGCAGCGGCAAAAGACAGAGGGAGAAAAGCAGCAAATTTCGATTTGGTTTTATCCATAAAGGATATAAGTAGGATCGTTGAGTCCGTATATCCCGGATCATCCATCGGATAGATAAGCCTAAAAAGAGAAGATCGAAAGGAAAAATGATTTTTCCTACCGGTATGTCCGTTCCTAATGTGTCCCCCCGAAAATGAACAGTTTCTGAGGAGAAAAACCACGAGCCTGATTCAGTGACCAACAGGATAAACCACAGCAATAATAACCAATGAAATGGCTTGCGGGCGCCTCTCCATCCGAGAAAAATGACTGTAATCAGCAATGCGGTGAAAATCAGCAGGAGCCAATAGTGCCCGGTGATTCCGCTGCCTCCTATTCCAAGCCAGCCTGACCATGTATAGGAGCGGCCATCGAATAGCCCCCGAATCACTGGCAGCCAGAAAGTAATTCCGCTGACCATTACATATGCAAGAATAACGTGCAAAAGCCAATCTGGTTTCCATTTCATGCTGATCCCCCCTAATAAATTGTATTAATCTTATTGATTTTCATGCCTTCTAAACGCGTTTCTTAGAAAAATTGGAAAAAGGATTGATACAGGGAAACCTTTTTCTGAAACATTAGTAATATATTATTTGAAATATTTGTCATTTTATCGAATATGAATGAATATGGAGAGATACCTTTTGGCGGGAAGCGGCAGTTTTGGGGGAGGCCATTCGCGCTTAAAAAGATGACAAAACGGAATTGGCTGACAACTTGCTTAAATTGGCTGATAAACCTTCATAATTGGCTGACAAACTACCAAATCTGGCTGATAAACATGCATAATTGGCTGATAAACTATCGAATCTGGCTGACAAATAAAAAAGGTCCATTCATTTAGAGGAATTCACAACAAAATATCGAATTAATAACTTCAAATACGAGAGAGGAGTGTCATATTGATTAAAAAAGAGAGAAAAAAGCCGATCACATTACGAAAATTGGAAGCTTTGGATAGGAGAATACTGCCTGCTCATCCCAAAAAGCAATTAATAGCGGAAGATTTGGCAAAAAAGAAAGCGGGTTTTCGCGGGGAGCAGGCGCTTGATTATCATTTAACCTTCCTGCCGTCTGAAAACTACTACATTTTCCACGGTTTAAGATTACAGGATCATAAAATGCGTTTTTTCCAAATAGATACCTTAATCCTTACCCTGAAATTCCATTTAATCCTCGAAACAAAAAACTTCTCAGGGACCTTGTTTTTCGACCAGGAATTCCATCAATTATTGCGCACCAATCAAAACGAAAGTAAAGCCTATTCCGATCCGATCACCCAAGCAAATAGACAGACCCGTCAACTTCGATTGTGGTTAAATAGTCATCGGTTTCCATCCGCTCCAATCATTCCATTTGTAGTCATCAGTTCTCCATCGACCACGATACAAACGAATCCGCAATATTCCAACCTGCTGAGAAATGTAATCCACTCAGCTGCACTTCCCTTTAAAGTTGAAGAGATTGAGAAAAAACACAAATCGAACCTCTTAACCAAAAAAGAGCTAAATGCCATTTTCCGGCTGCTATTAAAAAAACATGTACCCTTTAATCAGGATATTCTGGCCAAGTTCCAAATTGGAAAAGAGGAGATTGTGACTGGAGTATATTGCAATAGCTGTTTGTCATTCTCCATGCGAAGAGAATGGGGGACTTGGAAATGCACGAGATGTAACCAGGCAGATCCCACTGCCCATCTGCAAGCACTTGAAGATTACGCGTTATTGTTTGGACCAACTATTACAAATATGGAACTAAGAACATTTCTGGGAATCGAATCAGAGTCAGTGGCTAGGAAAATACTAACTTCAGTTTGTGATGAATCCTTTGGAAAAAAGAGGAATAGGAGATATACCATTCCGATGTGTTTGGTTTGACTACCAGCCATTGAGCCATTCCAATTTGTTGACCAATCCGATACAAAGTTGCTGAAAACCATGTATGGAATTAGTTGATCACCCAGAACGGGCTGCCGACTGTATGGATTGGCCGGAAACTATGAATTGGCTGATAAACCAGCTGAATTGGCTTATAAACCCTCAAAATTGGCTGATAAACTACCTAAATTGGCTGATAAACTACCTAAATTGGCTGATAAACGCCCAAATTTGGCTGATAAATCTACCAATTCTTCCTCAGAGGAGATTTTTTAATAGCAAATTTGAGAAATTTCACTAGATTTCTTAGAAAAAATTGATAAAAGCACTCTTCCAATGAAAAATAGCGCTCTTTAGCAAAAAACCAGGGTTAAAAATGCATTTTACCCAAAATGAAGGCTGTCACCACGGGGACAGGCGCCTTGCCACAAACCAACTACGCTAAAAAGACAAAAACCCCCACTGTAATCAAAACAGAAGGGGTACAAAATTTAATCCGAATTATCCAGCAAATACCGGAGCCACATATGGCATGGTTTTGGCCAGAAGCCAAACTAGTATAAGGACAACTGGTGCGTGGAAGATTAATTGTAAAATAGAATATCCTGCGAGATCTCTTGCTTTAACTCCCAAAACACCTAATAAAGGTAGCATAAAGAATGGGTTGACCATGTTCGGGAGTGCTTCTGAGGCATTATATACCTGCACAATCCAGGCCATGCTGACATTTAATTCTTTTGCGGCTTCAAGCAAGTACGGCGCTTCTACGATCCATTTTCCCCCGCCTGAAGGGAGGAAAAGCCCTAATATGGCTGAGTATACACCGGCAATGAACGGAAATGAATTTTCTGTTGAAATGGAAAGAAAGAATTTTACTAAAACATCATTCAGTCCAGAGTTCATTAAGATTCCGAAAATCCCAGCATAAAGTGGAAATTGTATGAGAACACCACCAATAGCAGGCACTGAATTAGCGACTGAGTTCAAGAAGTTTCTAGGTGTCCAGTGCAGAAGCAAACCTATCATTAATAACATAAAGTTATAGTTATTAAGATTCAGTGCAGCGATCGGTCCTGTTTTTGATATGACGTGAATGATATAAACTGAACCAATCGCAACTAATATTAGATTTAAGATTGGGCTGTATTCAAACCACTCTCCAGGGCGCTCGGCTTTCTTCTTCGTCTCATCAAGATTTCCTATTCTGCCATAATCAATTCCCGCCATTTCGGCAGTTTTCGCTTTGTCTTTACCCGGGGCAGACACATACGCAATCCAAACGGATAAAACAATGAGAACGACAATCATGACTAAATTTTGCCAGGTAAAAATGGTTTCTGACATGGAAATCGTCCCACTAATTTCGTATAAAGCGGGAGGAATCGATGCTTTCGTTGCCATTAATAAGGCTGCAGAAGAGGAAAGGCCTAATGCCCAAACGCTTCCAAGTCCAAGGAATCCCGCGGCGCCCATTGCCCGATAATCGACACCTTTTACTCGTTTGCTAATCTCTTTAATCAGAATTCCGCTAAAAATCAAGCTAAAACCCCAGCTTAGGAGAGACGTAAACATGGAAAAGAAGGCGACAAAGGCTACTGCTCCCTTTGCTGACTTAGGGATTTCAGCAAGCTTAGCAATTAGCTTATGAACCGGTTTAGAAGAAGCGACCACATAACCTGTAATGATGATAAAGGCCATTTGCATAGTAAAAGGGATTAAATCCCAATAGTGTGTCCCGAAATCAACTCCAATTTCGACAGGAGTCCTTCCCATTAATAATGCAATAATAGCGATCAAGACGACTGCAATTGCAGCGAAAATATAGGCGTCTGGGAACCACCGCTCACTCCAGTTTGCGAGTGAAAAGCCCATACGAGCTAAAAGCCCTTCTTGCTCTGTATTTACTTTATCTTTCTTCATTAAGAGTCACGCCTTTCGTGAAATTTTGACTATTTATTTTACCTTTCCACCTCTGATACAACTATAAACTTCGATTTTGTCTTCTCCCTCATTAGACTGAAACCGCTTCCAAAAATGCGTTTATTACTTTGCTTATATCATTACCCCCTATGATTGCTCTCAGGAAGATTTTACATTTTGTTTGAATATTAGTAAAATTCATAAATAGAATATACTTTATTCTAATATCGAATAAAGGGAGAGAAGTGTCATCATGGGACTTCGTGACATCAAGTCTTTTATTGAAGTAGCGAATCATTCTTTAGTGACGAATTTTTACTATGTATTCACCATGAGCTTCCGCTTGCTATTCGAGAATCGATTGCTTTATTGAAGAAATCCGACTACACTATTGACTTCAAAGACGTTAAAGGTCTTCACTCCTTTGTAGAATATATCAGCATGACCGCTGCTGGAGTAAGTTGATCCTCTTGAGAAAAAGGCATAAATTATTGCCCTTCTGGGAAATTGGCTGATAAACTGCATGAATTGGCTGATAAACTACCTAAATTGGCTGACAAACCATCAAATTTGGCTGATAAACCCCTATATTTGGCTGACAAATTACATGTAGGCTGCCAAGGCGCTTCATTTGGCGGACAATCTACCCGAATTAGCAGACGAAACCTCATAAATTAGCTAAAAATTCACCTTAAAACTTAAACCGCCAATACTTCACCCAACCACACTCACAAAGGGTAATATGAAGTTATAACCCTAGTTAAAAAATGCCAAGAAGGGAACCCCCTCATGAACCCAATAATTATTGAAAGAGCACCCGCGATTGTAAAAGTAAAACTGGTTCCTATCCCTATCAAACTGCCACATGAAATCCGACAGCAGCATGAACTTTACTGGCAAGAACAAACTAAATCGAACCCCTCCTTACGCAACGGAGAAGTCTTTACGATTACCGATATCGAGCAAACGGAGGAGGAGCTTGTCGTTACGGTGGTTAAGACTGACTATAAACATTATCTATACACACTAAACCATGAAGACTGCGAGGAGCCATGCAAAGTCATTTATACGTGCGCCGCGGTCATAACGAGCGATAAAAAAATGGCCATTGGCCGAATGAATAAGACAACCTCTACACCTGGCCGCCTACAATTTCCAGGAGGAGGACTGGATGAATCGGACCTAGAAGATACAACATTTAATTTAGAGAAAAATATCAGCAAAGAAATTAAAGAAGAGCTCGGATTAGACATTCACTCACCATCCACTCGCTCTTTTATTCCTAAATTCATAAAGCGTAAAGGTACACATGATTTTTGGGCAATTATCTATGAGCTATCTGTTGAGTACACAGCCGAAGAGGTTCATGCCCGATTCCTTACCCATAATCATCATTTAATAGAAAGGGGACAGCAGCCAGAGTTTGATGATCTTCTATTTGTTCCTATTGAAAAATCAGCTGTAGAAGCCTTCATCCAAAATCGGCCATCCCCGATGGTTGATTACCTAGCTCCGATTCTAGTGAAGTATACAGAATCATAGGAAAAAATATAACTATAATTCCATCCATAAATATACTAAAATAGGACTTAATACATAATGTCATTATCTGCCGTACGTGCTCGAATCTTCCAGTTACGACTGCGAACGGTGTTTGACAACTAGGGGGGAGCACCAATGGAGAATTTGAAAAAGTATGTTAGTTTTTTGCTAGTTTTATTGCTGTTGTCGAATGTGACTTCTGTTTCGGCAGCTGAACCAATCCAGGAAATACGAGATTTGATTAAGGAATATTACATAGAGGACGTGCCGGCATCGGTTTTATCCAAGCCGACTGCGAAGGAAATCACGGAGCATTTGGACCCTTATTCCGTCTATATGTCAGCTCAAGAGTTTAACCAATTTACGAATGGCATTGAGCAGCAGTTAGTGGGAGTTGGGATCGTTCTGGATGAGGATCCAAAGGGAGTCAAGATCATATCCGTGATCCAAAACGGTCCAGCTGATCGGGCTGGGTTGAAGGCAGGAGATATTATTATCGGTGCCAATGGAACGAGCTTAGCCGGACAATCCGTGCAAAAAGCCGTTTCGATTATCACGGGCGAAGCGGGTACTACTGTCACGCTGCAATATATTTCAGTCGACACAAATGAAAGGGTCACAAAGACGTTAACTAGAGAATTGATCAGGATTCCGAATGTCGAGTATCAAATGCTCGGAGGGGATATCGGCTATATTCGCCTTCACAGCTTCTCTCAAGAGGCAACAGAGGACATTACGAATACGATTGGAAAATTACCGGGGGCAAAAGGCTGGATTTTCGATCTCCGAAACAACGGAGGAGGCTATGTTTCCACCGCTCAGGAAGTAGCTGGCCTATTTCCTAACGTAACGAACGCCTTTCAACTGAGATACAAGAAAGAACAGCCTGAGGTTTACGCGGCTCTTCCGCAAAAGGTCAAGTTTACAATCCCAACGCATATTCTCATCAATGAATATAGCGCAAGTGCTTCTGAAATGGTCGCCGTCTCTGTCAAAGAACAAAAAGGGGCAACCTTATACGGACAAACTTCCTTTGGAAAAGGGTCCATGCAGTCCCTATTCCAACTAAGTGATAGCAGCACGTTAAAATTAACAACAGCACGATTCTTTTCACCGAAAGGGATTCCCGTTCATGAAGTAGGAGTCACTCCAAATATTGAAACGGCCGTGGGAGAGGAATTAATCGTCACGCATAGAGATCAACTACTTGCGAAACACTCAACCTATCAAAAGCTGCCTACACTAAAGGATGTTCCGGTAACTAAAACATTTACCGTTCAAATGAACATGCAAATGGATTGGTCTAAATTAAATGCCGGAGACGTACAGCTTATTCAATTAGGCGGCAAGGAAGTACCGGTTGATGTGAAAATAGCGGATGATTATAAAATGACTATCACTCCGAAAGCGCATTTGCAATCAAAGGGGAAATATTTGCTCATGATCCATCCGAAATGGACAAGCAAAAGTGCGAAGCAAATGCAGAATGGAATTTATTTAGAGGTAACAGTTAAATAAGAAATAGCTATGTGAACCCGGGAGAAATCCTGGGTTTTCTAATGTTATTGAGAACAAGGAAGAGGGCCATTACCAAACTATATGTTCTTTAAAAAGAAAAAAATGTTCGTTTTCTATTTAAAATTCAGATTATTTATTGTATAATATAGAATATAATTCAATGGGCATGTTCAAGTTGCTTATTTTTTTAGACTAATTGTTCTATATAACGAATAAAAAAGGAGGACATCACATTGGTGCCAAGGTCTTCTCGACATAGGAGTAATAAGAGAAAACAAAGGAAAAGAATGTTTAAGGCTTTTTCGTCTAGTGTAGCTGTTTCATCCCTGATATTAGGTAGCGGGCATTTAGTATCACCTACATACAGCGAATTTAATTCAGTTAAAGAACAGGAAGTGGATATTTCTGCGTGCTTTATTTTTCCTCAGACGATTGAACAGATGCGAGATCGTACAGTTGTACTTCAAGAGGAAGCGAAGGCCATATTGGACGAGGCCTTAGGAAGAGTGGCGGAACTGGACGTGGAGTCTATGAATAAGAAATTAGACAGCCTGAAGAAAGACGGTGAAACAGGAGAAGGAGCTGTAGGGGAAACAGAAGACGGCCCTCCAGCCCAAGAATCCAGTGCAGATGTGACCACGATCGAAGGGCTTCAGGCGGTCCAAGCCCAATTAGAGGCAGAAATCGCTGCACTAGAAAACACAATGACCATTCTTCAAAACACAATTACTGCTAATGAGGAAGAAATAAAAGCGCTTGAAGAAATCACTAAAGAGATTGATGAAATGGTGACACAATTGGAAGAAATCATTACAGAGGTTTTTCCTAAAGCCCGGGACCAAATTCAAGAAAAATTAGATGAAATAAATGAAATTATTGAATACATTCTTGAAATAAAAGATGCGGCCATTCAAGATTGTAAATTTGAGCCGCAGTTTTTTGAGGACATCTTACTGCAAATGAATACGGAAAAAGCTAAGACGGAAGAATTTATTAGCAATCTGGAAGAAAAGCTAGCTACTACCGGGGAGCAAATTAATCAGCTGAATAATAATGCTGTAGAACTGCAAACAGCCATGGAAGAACTTCGACAAGCAAATGAAGAGTTGTTAGCTACAATAGAAAGTATTAAAGCGCAAATCGCAGCATTAAATGACCAAATCGCGGCAATTGACCAGCAAATTGCCGACATGAAAGCATTGCAAGAGCAAAAGGACAGTTTATTTGCAGGAATGGGTGCACTTAAAGAATATCTGGAGAAGTCAACTGACTTATCAGAGGAGCAGATCCAGCTATTATTAGAAAAGTTAGCAGGTGTCGTCAAAGACATTGAAAAAATAACCCTTGATAACAAAGACATGTCCGCCATTGAAAAAGCAATTCTTGAGCTAGACGAAGAAATTAAGCAAGAAGAAGAGAAAGCAAAGTTAGAAAAAGAAAGGCTTGCAAAGGAAGCAGAGGAAAGGGAAAAAGAGCAGTTAGAGAAGGAAGCTAAGGCAGAGCTTGATCAGGAGCAAGAAACTGGTGAAGGTGAGGATGAGGTAGTAGAAGAGGAAAAGCCAGAGGGCGAAGAAGCTGAAGAAGATGGAGAGGACAAAGAAGAGACTGCTGATAAAGATAAAGAAGGGCTAGAAGAAGATAATGAAGAGGAAGACGGGAATGAAAACGAAGAGGAATCCGAAAAGGGTGATCAGGAGCTAGAGAAAGGAAAGGATCAAGAAAACAAAGATAACCCAGGTCAGGGTAAGCCAGAAAAAGAAAATCCTGCAAATCCAGGGCAAGGTAAACCAGAACAAGGCAATGATAACAAAGAGAACAAAGAGGACAATGATAATCAAGGTCAAAAACCTCAAGAGCCCAAGCCTGTTAATAATTCCGAGAAGATAGACCAAGGGAATAAAGATCAGGCAAGAAAAGAAAACGCGAATCAACGGGAAAATGGGATTAATCTTCTGTTAGGTCTGCTCGAAAGGCAAAAGTCAGGGAATGATGAAAGAACACCACAATTAAAAGACGATAACAAGGTAGAAATGAGAAATGAAGAAACGGACCATCCTGCAGTTGTGGAAGTCGCCCCAACGGCAACTCACAGTCCGGTTTAGGTTATTGAATAATATATGCAGCTCCGGTAGATGGATCATAACTACCGGGGTTTTTCTAGTTGGAGAGGTTTAATAATAGGCTGAAGTTGGTCACCCAGTGTATTAAAAATAAAACAAAAAAAGCCAGCACCCTCAATTCAGGATACTGACAAAAGTTCGGCAGATAACTCTGCCCAGTTAGGTAAGCACTAGCCATTGGAACAATCCATTACTAGTGTCCATCTATAAGACGTTTTGACTATCAAAAAGGTTTCATTCAATCCGAAGAATTTTGAAAATATTTTCTTCTTTCTGATCTGCCTGAGGTAAATCTTCATTTTCCTCACCTGATTCGGTGACTTCACTATTAGACTCGGTTTCTGTCGAATCATGGGAATCCTCATCTATGACCGTCTCTTGAGATTTGCCTTGTTCACCAGCAACTTTATTTCCCTCTTTGAACTCACTAAAAAGCATAGGCCAGATAATCAGGTTAATGATAATCAGGGTAAAAATGAACGTATTGATAAGAGCCTTTTTTGCCATTACGGAATCACGATCTCCTTTGTCTCCAGCACCTTATTGGATTTGCTGTACCCTTTGATGGTCAGCTTTTCGCCTTTTATAAGGTCTGGTTTGTAAAGGACAAATTGGTTATTTCCCTTATATTCAAATTCATCACTGCCTGCCTTCACCTTCGCCACCTGGTCGCTAACTTTAACGGAGATTTCAACAAAGTGTGAATGGCGTTTGGTCTGGGTACTCACCAACTTCGTATCTTTCTGGGTTGAATTTGGGGCGGTATTAGGACTAGGGTCACCTTTATTAATGTTTGTTGAAACTTGTCGATTGTCAGTTTTTGTCGGACTGCTTGTCACTTTATTGGTGCTCTCTTTTGAAACCAGCCTAAAAGGCAAAACCGTTTGTTCATTCAAAAACGTACTCTTACCCGTTTTTACATTCCCTTTAATGTATAGATAATATTGAACGCCTTCTTTATAAGAAGTTTCAGGTGTAATCGTTACCTTAGTTTCATCATCAGAGAGACGCAGTTTTGTCTGCAGCTTCTTCTGACTTTTATCTATAATATAGAAGTTTTGCTTCTTAACTGTTCCCTTGTTAACTGGTGCTGTAAAAGTGATGGACCAGTTCTTCAATGGATCCTTAATCGTCCGCTCATCTAATACAACCTTTTCAATCGAAGCTTGTCCTGTCAGAATGCCAGGAAATACGACAATGATTGCAACCATACTAATAAGAAGGAATGCTCTTCTCATTTACCTGTCCTCAACCTGTACCTTAATATCCTGCATTAAGCTTTCAGATAGGAGGGTGGTGAACAATTTATCATTGGACAGGAGTTCATAAAAGGTGTAGCCCTTCCCAGCTGTTTGGTACTTAAAGGATTCCTTATAGGAGTTGATTATTTTGCCTTCTTCTGTAGCAAACTTAATTATTTTAGAATCGATCGTTTTCTGATCTTTATTTTGAACGGTTACACGAACATCAAAGAAGTCAGGAACCTTTGAAAAACCGATATCAAACACCAATGTCCTTTGCGCAGCCCCTTTTGTTTTCGGAGGCACAGGATCAGCAAATCCCTTTTGCAGGACTTTTCCATTCCTCATAATGTCAACGTGTACGGTATCGACATTATCACTCTTCGTTGTAATATCAATATTCGTGATCCCGCTGAAAGAGGTTTGGTCATCCTTCATCGCTCCGGGCTTCTTATGCATAATATTAATTTCATTTATATATCTCTCTGGTGCGAAGGCTTTTATTTGCCTAGGCGCATAGTCATCCAGTAAATTCGTCAGCCTTCCTTCGTTCACGACCATCAGTTCATAGAAATCAATGAAGTTTGTGTGAAAGGAGTAGGAAAGAGATTGGTAGTATGTCCCGTTTTGCAGCTCCACCGCAGGAGCATTCATTTGAACAAGGTATTCTTTATTAAAGTCCATCATATTCTCTGGAACGATGATTAACGTTTGTCCATCTTTCCGCACATTTTTAATGGGAAAATCATAATAGGTGCCATTTGTTCTTTCATATAATCTTATATATTGTGAGGACACGCTTACAATGTTGCTATTAAACTCGATTTTAATGTCTGTATCGATCGGAACATTCTGATCCCCTGCTGCAGGAATTCTCTTCACAACATCGGGATAAGTAGTGGCCCTGGCATGGTTGTGAAACGCGGGTCCTATTATAGATAGAAGCAAAATGAAAATAACTCCCATCACCTTGGCTGTATTCATTGTCATTAACCACCTTCATATGTAATGTTTCGTTAGTCTTACTATACAACGAAATTCGACAATTCTCCACCGAAAAAAGGAAAAAGCCGCCATAATTGGCGGCTTTTCCTGAACGCTGAAGCGAAGGTTAGTACAAGCGTACTATACAAGTTAAAGAAAGCATCCATTTGGGAGAAAACCTTCTTACCCCTAGTGTACCAAATAATACGGAAAAATACATGAAAAATTTTCTAATTAAACCATTTTTTTATTTTATATGCAATTTTTTTTTATTCTTGCATAGAATTAAAGGGTGTGCATTGTAAATGGAACAGTAAATATATTACAAAATTAATAAAAATATGATAAAAATTGTAGAAATTTAGCAAGCTTTATATTATCATATGATATATAAACCAAAGTTGGAAAGCCTATCTTCACTTACCAAAAAAAATATACATTGGTAACTATTGCATTAAAGGTAATAGTTTGGTATACTTTTTTACTAGTTAGGTAAGCGGTGGATATAGAGGAAAATACAACCATTGGTTTATTCATTGCTAACAAAAAAAATGCACTACATAGCATGAAGGGAGAATACAAGTTTATGAAAAAGAAAGCTATTAAACTAGCAACATCAACAGCTATCGCAGCTTCAGCATTCGTTGCTGCAGCACCAGCTAACCAAGCTGATGCGGCTGTGAACGTAGATCAATTAGTTAAAGCAGCAGAAGCTACTGCTAAAGTTCTACAATGGTCAATCTCTACAGAAGGTACTGCTAACTTTGTAGACCGTCCTTACACTGCATACAATGCAGCTAAGGCAGCAAACAAAGCAGCAAAAGCAGAAGTTGCAAAATTAAAAGGTGCTGACAAAGCAGTTTATGAAGCACGCCTTTTAGATTCTGATCTTCAAATCAAACGTGCACAAGGCTACATTGATGCTCTTACTTCTGGTGAGAAAATCAAAGAAAAGCAAGCAGCATTAGATAAAGCTATCAAAGCAGCTGATCTTAAAGCTGTTCAATCAAGCTACCATGTGTTAACTGCTGAAATTCGTAAGCAAGCTGAATTACTTTACAAAGTTTACGGTCAATCTACTCGTGACGGTATCCTTAGAGAATTCAAAGCTCCTGCTGAAACATTATACAGAAGCGTTGTTAACGAAGTAACTGTACTTGATCATGCAGCTTTAGTTGCTAAATACACAGCAGAAAAAGACTTTAACAAAGCAGTTGATCATGCTGCGAAAGCAGAGTACGCTTTAGAAAATGTAAAACAATTCAAGACTGAATTAACTAAGAATTTAAATGATGTTGTGGATGCATTACCTTTAACAGTAGTGTCTGTTTCGCGTGTAGATAACACAACTGTTCAAGTTAATTTCACAAAAGCTTTAGATGTTGCTCCAGTTACTCACTTTACTTTTGATAAAGGATTAACTGTAACATCAACTAAATTAAGTGATAATAAAAAATCTGTTACATTAACAGTAACACCTTTAAAAGATGATGAAACTTATACACTATCTTATAAAGGTGAAGCTACAAAATCATTTACTACACCTAAAGCGCCTGCTTCAAATGATCCTATCTCAGGTTCTTCTGACGAAGTTAGATTAGACGTAGGACAATACCGTACGTATGTATTTAACTTAAAAGATACTGACGGTAAAGCATATTATGGTGATGTTACAGTTGAGTTAACAGAAGCTAGCATTCTAGAGATTGTTACTGTTAACGGTAAAGCTGAAAATAGTACAGCTGTTACACCTATTAACTCTACTACAACTAAAGATGGCGTTTTAACAGTTGTTGTTAAAGCTGATGCTGTTGGTGAAGCCGCACTTAAAGTTACAAATGTTAAAACTGGTGAAACTCATACTAGCGGAGACACTATTGTAATTGAAGATGTAGCTGGTGAATTCACTGATGCTTCTGTACTATCAGTAAATAATGACAAAGATTACTTCACTGCTGAAGAAGATACTACTGGCGTGGAACAAAAAGTGTCCTTTAAAAAGACAGATCTTTTCCAAGTAGAAGGAAAAGTTGTTTCTTATGATGAGTTTAAGAAAGCATTGACAAAACACGCTAAGATTACAGTAGATTATGATCCTGATAACAAAACTAACTATTTCAATATTGTTGAAAAAGTTGACATTAACGTATTAACAATTACAAATCCAGGTAAATCTAATAAAACTGTTCGTGTAAATCCTACTACTGCTCAGAAATATTATGATTTAAAAGGAACAGGAGAGCCTGGGAAATTTGTAAAAGTTACTGTAGATGGTGCAGGAACTCCATCATATGAGGAGAAAATTGGTTCAGATGGTAGATGGACAGTACGTGTTTATCTAAATGCTGGAAAAGAAAATACTTTCACTGTTGGCCAATATGACAGCAAAGCTAGCACAACTCCTATATATGTAACTGAAGATGTTACAATTTGGGAGGGAGCATTTACAGTAGCGGGTGATGTTGTAGCTGCAAATACAGGAGCACTTGACTTCGGTGAAGATATTACGTTTACTTTTAGCACAGTTACTAAAGTAACAAGTGCTAATGACTACACAGATAAAGCTACATTTGCAAGCAATGCAACAATTACTTTTGTTGATGCTAAAGGTGAAAAGTTACAATTCCAACTAGGAAAAGAAAATACAAAGATTGATTCATCTACTAACAAAACAAATGCAGTTACTATCACTTTAGGTGCACCTATTAAAGCTAATGATAAATTTGATCATTCTTCTACTATTAAGTTACACTCTATTACTGGTGTTACTAACCAAGATGGTCTATCATTAACAAATAGTACATTTAATACTTTAAACTAATAAGGAAAGTGCAAGTCACTCTCCTAAGCATGTCAAAAGCATAGCGATTAATTGCTTTAAAGCATGGTTATAAGGAAGCATCTCAAACTGGTTAAATACCAAGTTTGAGATGCTTTTTTTGTGGAAACGAAAACCCTAGGCCTAGCCTAGGGTTCTAAAAAGCTTTCAGCGTGGTATTAAAAAAACTCTCCCGTGGTGCTAAAATACAATTGGTTCGCCAACCAATTTTTCAGCATACAGAGGAGTTTAAATGTCAAAAGACACTAATAGTCTAGCACATACTACTTGGAATTGTAAGTATCACATTGTGTTCGCACCGAAGTATAGAAGACAAATAATTTATGGGAAAATAAAAAAAGACATAGATGAAATACTGAGAACACTGTGTGAAAGAAAAGGTGTAGAGATTATTGAAGCAACAGCATGTAAAGATCATGTACATATGTTAGTAAGTATACCGCCTCAGTTAAGTGTGTCCAATTTTGTAGGATATTTAAAGGGTAAAAGTAGTTTAATGATTTTTGATCGACATGCGAATTTAAAATATCGTTATAGGAACCGAAAATTTTGGTGTACAGGTTATTATGTAGACACGGTAGGAAGAAACAAGAAGGTAATAGAAGAATATATACGAAATCAAATACAAGATGATATAGTCGCAGAACAACTAAGTTTATGGAATATATTGATCCATTCACAGGTGAAGAGGTAAAGAAAAAGAAAAAAAGATAGGTAAAGGCCTTTGAGGCCTGGCCAGTATAAGTAGTACAATTGGCAAACCTTTCAGTGGCCCTTTAGGGCTTGGTCAGTAACAAAGGCTTTCAGCCGCAGAGAAAACCACCCGTTATCACGGGTGGTTTTTATTAATCGGAAAAGAATAAGTTTCCTAGCAGTTAATAGTAGACTGCCTTTAATCAAATAGGAGATTTGCAAATGCGTACTCATTTTTCCCCACCATTACTGATTTGGAAAGAGTTGGAAATTGTGGTTTTAAGTAAACCATTTATTGTATTGAAATTTACATCATTATTATCTGTAAAGATTCAAATTGGAAAGTTTAGTTGGAAGGCTACAAAGTGAGGAAGATAAATCAGAAAAAAATCAGAAATCAGAAGACAACAATCAAAAAAGTGTAAAAAAGGAGAGTTAACTATATATGCAGTTAACTCTCATCTCTTTGAGAAAATTTTCTTGGAACAAGTATGTGAAGCAGAAATAGGTAAGTTTCCTAAATCTCTTTCTTAATTCCAGCTTTAATGGAATTTCCAGTACCATCTCTAATTGTTGCTTTATTCTTTGTTTGGATTGAAATATTTCTAGATTTAAATAGCTCACTATCATTTACAGGAGAAATAAAAATTTCTCTTTTGTTGCTAGGGTTGCTTTCTATTTTATACTCACTTACAGCAACTAGTTCATTATCAATCGTTATATCAAAACTAGTTTTTCCGTTATCTAGAAGCGTAATATTTTCTGAGAATGTAAGCTTTATATTATTACCTACAAGTGCTGCAGTCAAAAGCTCAGGTTGTTTATTTTCATTAATAGTAATAGCGAGTGAGGTACTAGCCATTACATTACCTGAAGGATCTTTCACACCTGTAACTTTAAGAGTATACGTTCCAGATTTTTCAATATGACCTTCAGGTAAGGTAATAGTGACGAGTTTTTTGTCACTGCTTAAGTCAAACTGGGTATCTGCAGGTAACGATATATTATTTAATTGATAATTTGAATGTAATGTAGCTGACTCCTCTGACACTGGCTCGTTAAATGAGACTTTGAATTGACCATTTACTAATGATGCAAGGATTGTAGCCTTTGGCTTTTCCATGTCCTCTCTTTTTGTAATTGAAGTTGTAAACCATTCATTTCCATTTTGGGAGCTCGAATTATCTTTAACTGTTCCCTCATTAACATTAAAAGTATAATCCCCATCAGGAAGTAATTTTGCATCAATGATCATTTTGTTGTCATTGTTCGGCTTAAGCTTTGGTGTAAATGGGTTCCCATCTGGATCATAAGCGGTAATGTTCGCTGGTAAAGGTGTTCCAGTCTTTAATGGTTTGTCAAAAAATATATGAAACTCATTTGCCTTATTATCATAACTTGCACGTATAAGCTTAAGAGGTTCTACATCTTTCGTCAAGTTTACTGTATGATCAGTTGCCTGCCCAACATTATTAGCTAGGTCCTTATAATCCTTCACTTGTACATTCAATCGAACAGAGCTCTCGTTTGTCCCATAAACTGAAATTGGTAACTCGATATCAAACTTTGTTTTATTCCCTGAAATGTCTTTGATAGATGTAGGGCGAATGGGTGAATTGCCTTTTGTAATTACAAGATGGCTAGCAGTAAGATCAATAAGAGTTTCGTTAAATTCAATAGTGAACGTTCGCTCACCTTTTGTCTGTATACTTCTTACCACTGGGAGCGAAGTATCAGCTAAAGAGTTATAGTGAAATGTGCCGCTATACTTATTCATCGTATTTGGTGAGTAGACAACGAGATCTCTAGCACCAGTAACTACGATAGAATAGTTCTTTCCTTTTTGTAACCCTAGGCGATCAAGTTCTGCTTTTGGTATAACAGCCGTATCTGTATCATCATAAAGTGTATTAATACTAGCTGCTTTTCCATTGAGAGTAACACTTATTGGTGAGTTTGCATCAATCATTTCTGAGAATTTAATCTCAAGATTTCCCTTCGAATCAGTTGTTACGAATGTAACAGTAGGTTTAGTGTTATCAGAAAACGTAAATGAAGTGACGAAGTCGTTGCTGCCTAATGTCTCATATGCAGCTGTTTGGATATTGCGTTTCACTGTAACGGAATAAGCAGAATTAGTATAAAGCGGGTCATATAATTCTATTAGAGCAGATTTTTTATCTTCTGAAAGCTTAACATTTTTAATTGATCTGCCGCTAACAGTATAGTTGGATGTGTTTTCAGCCCCATTTGTTCCATATCCGGTAAGCATTGCTTTGTTGAAATCCACTTTTATCCGTTTTGGCTCAGCTGCGCTGATTTTTTCTACCTTTGGAGTAAGCGTTACACCTAATGAATTTAATCGATCCGTTAATCCCTTTTTAATAACAGCATTGTCTACATTATTTAAGTATTTTTTTGCCTCTGCAATATGCTTATCGGCTGTTGCAGTATTTTTAGCTGCCAATGCTTTAGCAGCTAAGTCAATTTCAATTTTCACTGTAACAGCATATTTTGCATTATCACGCACTTTTTCGGCTGCTTGTTTATACTGAGAGCGAATTAGGTCACGTGTTGTTTGACCATACACACGATCCAGAAGAATCGCTTGTTTGCGAATTTCTGTTGAAAGCTCATGATAGGCTTTCTCTGTTTGATCATTGATCGTGTTTATGTCCAGTTGATAAGCCAATGTTTGTTGTTTTTCTTTAATCTTTTCCCCGGCTGTAATGGCATCAATATACCGCATTGTACGATCGATATGAAGTTTTACTTCTTGGTCCAGTTCAGCCAAATATTTATTCTTTTGGGCTGCTGGTAACGTATTAACGGCTTTAACTGCATTGTCATAAGCTGCTTTTGCATTGTTATAAGCCGCCCAAGGACGCGACTTCCCGTCAGCCGTCCCTTCTATAGAAATCGCCCATTTTAACACAGTTCCAGCCGCTTTAGCCGTTTGGATAAGCTTATCTGCTTGGCTTACTGTAGCTGCCTCTGTTCCAGTAGAAACGGTTGACACAAAAGCGGAAGCTGCAACCACAGAAGCGCTAATTATTTTTATCGATTTCTTATTTTTCATGAATAAACCTCCTGATATGAAATAAATGGAATTTGTGGTAACATAATGAATTTGTCATATTACTATTGTAAAAGATTCTAGATAAATAGACAAAAGTTTAGTGGAAATAGTTTCATAAAAATAGATATTATTAGAACATTTTACCATTATTCTTTGAAAAGCTAGTTTTCAATAGATTTTTAATTGAATTTTATTAAGGGTAGGAAAAACCTTCCTGATACTGTAATTTTTGCTATACTATTCTAGAAGGGAGAAGATTGGATGAGAAGACAGATATTAATGCTCTTAGTGATACTGCCTCTATTCTTGTCATTTGGACAAACAAAGGGATTTGCTGAGAACCAAGGTGATTATGAAAATGAATTTGAGAGTAAAGATGGAGAAATAATCGAAGATGAAAAGGTTTATGCAAGTTTGCTTGGACCACAGGTGTTTCAAACATCAGCTTTAACTTCAGCAGCTGGTACAGATGAGCAAGGGAATCCTTATATGTATTTTGTGATGCACGGTACCCCGTCTGCTTTAGCAGTTGTGGACTTGAACAGCAATGAATTAAGGAATACATATACGCTGTCTAATTCTACAAGTGCGTGGGGACTTGATGTGGATGAAGATGGAACCGTTTGGGTTGGGGGAACAACGGACGGGAATGTATATAGCTATAATCCAAATACTGAAGAGTTTCGAGATCACGGAAATAAACTAACATTACCGAAGGATACCGCCATTCAAGATTTAGATGTAATAGACGGCGTTGTATTCGGTTCGACTGCTTACGGTGGCTCTGTATTTAAATATGATTCGTATATGGATGAGTTAGTGAACTATGGGCAAGCTTTATATAGGAAGGAATTTGCTAAGTCCATTGCCTATGATCAAGAGAACGACACCTTATATATAGGTGTGGGATCCAAGGCGGATTTAGTAAAGTTTGATTTAAAAACGAAAAAGAAAACAGCATTTCTTCCAGAAGAATATAAGAATGATAAATATGTTCGTGATATTCGTTTAATCGGAAATGAAATATATGCACGAATGGATCCATCGAATCGATTGGTTGTTTTGGATAAGGGGACTTTAGAAAAGGTTGATGAAATGGAACTGAATTCTAGAACCATTTCATTAGTGTCCCCAAACGAGGATGCCGTTTATTATTCTAAGCATAACAGCCTTTATAAGTATGATTTAATAAATAAAGAGCATATTGATTTAGGCGTTACTTTATTGACGGGAACTGAGATGCTGACACTAGATTTTGTTGAACTAAATGATGAGAATTATCCAGGGTTTACACTTGTAGGATTAATTGATAATGCTGGAAATGTATTAAAGTACAATTTAGAGACAGGTTATAACGAGATTACAAAACTTGAGTTACCACCTCAGCCAGTAACGCTATACACAATGATTCATGATGAAAAAAGAGAGCATATTTTTATAAATGGTTACATGTCCGGTGGATTAGCTATTTATAATACAAATACTAATCAATCCGTACTTCATCAGGATATTAGTCAAATTGAATCCATGACTATTATGGGGGATAAGCTATATATTGGTGCTTATCCAAAATCCCGAGTGCTAGAACTGGATCTATCTCAGCCTTGGAGTTTAACTAATCCAAGAGAGATTATGCGACTTGGTGAATTCGGCCAGGAACGTTCTACGGCTATTACCGCAGTTCCAAAACTTAATAAGGTGTTTGTCGGAACATATCCGGAAACAAGCTTAGGTGGTGGTGCGTTAGCTGTCTACGATTTAAAAGAGGATAGACAGGAAGTCTATGAAAATTATATTTACAATCAAAGTCTTGTTTCCTTCTTACATCATAAAGAATTTATTTACGGAGGCACTTCGATTCACGCAAACTACCAAGTAAATGAACGTGGAGCAAGGTTTTTCCGATTTAGACCTGATTATCCTGAGGAAAAAGAATATATTCATTTACCTTTGCATGCTAGCATGATTACAGGTTTAATAGCAGACAAAGAGGGTACAATCTGGGCAATGGCAGATGGAACATTAGTATCCTACAATCCAGATACGAAAGAAATAAGAACGAAGCAAATACTAGAGTTAATTTCAGGACGTTTCCGTAATGCGAAAATAATAGAAGGTATTGATGGGGATATCTATGGAACAGTAGAAGGAAAGCTTTTCAAGGCTGACCGGAAGACATTGGAAGTGGAAACTCTAATGGAGGAAGGGGCTTATGAGCTGGCTCAAGATTCAAAAGGAGATCTATACTTCCGTAATCAAGCAGATCTATGGAAGTATGAAATCAATCAATAATACTATGAATCAACCTATTTTTGGTAGGTTGATTTTTTTATTACTAATTTACTGGTAGGAACGAAATATCGTTTTCTATTTTTATCCTCTATAACCAAAATCATGACCAGTTGGCATATTTTTTGCATTTAATCAGGTAGAAAATTACTTTAATATATTCCTTGTAGGGGCAATTCACCAGCCTTACATAATGTTGGTATATTACAATAATAATATAAATATCTATCTAGGGGGATTTATCTTGAACAAGAAAAAAGCAATTAAAGTACTTAGTGCAACAGCAATCGCAGCATCTGCATTCGTTGCAACAGCTCCAGCTGGCGCTGACGCAGCAGCAAATGATGTTCAAACTTTAGTGAAAAAAGCTAAAGATGCTGGCACGGTTTTAAAATGGGCTATCTCTACAGAAGGTTCTGCAGATGGAAAAACTCGTCCATATGCACAATATAATGCAGCTAAAGCAGCTCGCGATGCAGCAGTTGCAGCAATCAACAAATTACCTGCTGCACAAAAAGCTGGATACCTTGCTGACATTGAGCAAAATGTAACTCTACATATTAACCGTACAATGGCTTACATCGATGCTATTACAGCTGGTGAAAAAATTACTGTTAAGAAACAAGCTCTTGAAGCACAAATCGAGAAAAACCTTATTGATGACAAGACAGAAGCTGCATACCATGCGCTATCTACTGAAATCCGTAAGCAAGCAATCCTTTTAGACCGCGTTTACGGACAATCTACACGTGATGAAATCCGTGCTCAATACAAAAAGTCTGCTGAAGCAGTACGTGACAGCGTAAAATTCGAAGTATCTGTAAAAATCGAATTAGACTTAGCGAAAAAAGCTCTTGATGCTAACAACTCAGCAGATGTAGAAAAGCACCTTGCTGAAGCTGCTAAGTATATGAAAGAAGTAAAAAATACAGCTATGAAAGCTACACTAGTAAAAACTTTAGAAGAAGTTGAAAGTCAATTAACTCCTAAAGTGAAGTCTGTTAGTGCACTTAATGCTAAACAAATCGTTGTTAATTTTACTTCTGCATTAGCTGAAGGAACAACTGAAGCACAATTAAAAGACGCTTTTATTCTAGAAAATAAAACAGATTCAGCTGCAACTCTTTCTGAAGATAGAAAATCTGTTACTTATACTTTAGATAGCACGGAAGTAACAAATGCTAAATTAACTGTAAAAGCTCTTGATACAGCTAAAAAAGCTGCAGATAACTCTGTAATTCAAACTGAAGAATTCAATACAGTATTCTCATATGATGATGTTGTAGCTCCAGCAGTTGCTAAAACAGAATTCACTCATACTTCTGATACAGCTGCAGACTTAACATTAACATTCTCTGAAGAACTATCTTCATTTGGAACTATCTCTGTAAATGGTGTACAAGTTTCTCCGAAATCAAGCGATCTAACTAAAGGAGAAGTTGTATTAGGCGATTTAGAAGTAGGTAAAACTTATACAATTGATATCGTAGGTGCAACAGATGATGCTGCTGGAAAAACAAATAGAGCAGAACATCTTACACTTTCTTTAACGGTTCCAGCTAAAGTTGTAGATTCTACTGTTCCAACGGTTGCTACATCTACAAATGGAAACAAGTTAACATTAACTTTCTCTGAAGAAGTAACTAAAGGTGCTGTTTCAATTGGTGGGACTGCAGTTGCTGCAAATGACATTACTACAACAGACAATAAAACTTTTGTAGTAGATGTTCAAAAAGCAAATAGTGGTGCATTTTTTGCTAACAATACAAACTTCTTTACTTCAGAAGTGATCGTTAAAGGATTTGCTGATAAAGCATCAACTCCAAATGAAATGAAAGAAGTTAAATTTAATTCTACATTTACTGCTGATAAAACAGCTGCTTCATTAGTAAGCGCAGAAGCAAAAGCTGATGGTAAATTAGTTCTTTCATTCAATGAAGATGTTGTTTCTCCAGCAAGCATTGCATCATTAACGGTTAAGTCAATTGATGGAATCTATCAAAGCTCAACTTCATTAACAGTAACTGCTGCAGCAAATCCTGTTGTAGATGGAAAAACAGTAACTAATAAGCTTGAACTTACTCTTGCTGCTGGAACGCAACTTGAAGTTGGCAAAACTTATGTTCTTGAGTTAGCTGCTAATAAAGTAGAAGACAACTACACAAACAAAAATGCACAAGTCATTACACTTAATGTTGTAAGACCTAAATCAGCTGATCAAGAAGCTGGAAAAGTTGTTACAACTACAATTAGTGAAGATAAAAATGTGATCACAGTAGCATTTGCTGGAACACATGCAGATGGAATGACTGATTCTGTACTATCTCCATCTAACTACACAATTGGTGGAAAAGTTCTTCCTGCAAACACAGACATTAAGTTTGTAGATAACAAAAATAAAGTGGTTATTACATTACCAGAAGGTTTTGTAACTGTTGATGGAACATTTACATTCACTGCTTCTAACTTAAAAGATGCATATGGAAACACGCTAGCTGATGGAGAAAACACAGCTCAATTAGCTTTAACTGAAAACATTGCTCCAACTGTTAATTCTGCATTAACTGTAAACGGAAGTAATGTAGCGGTTGTTAGCTTCTCTGAAGCAATTCAATCAGCTGATATCGATGCAGATACTGTATTATTTGAAGGTATCGAAGTAAAAGTTAATGGCACTTCAGCTGCATTTACACCAGCTATTGAAGGTGGTAAATTGAAAGTTACTTTAACAAACGCTGTTACTTTAACAGACAAAATTACAGTAGATTTCAAGAATGCTGAATTAACTGATGCTAATGGCAACCAAGTTAAAAACGGTGTTGCATCTAACTAATAAATAAAAGAAAGAGAGTTACCGTTACTTGCGGTAGCTCTCTTTTTCAAATTAGAAAATTAAATTACTTGTTATATTAAATCTATTAAGGGAATTTTCACAAGCTGAAACTGGTAATACAAACTATCTAATATTATTATTTAATAGGCAGAAGGTACAGGTGCTGCAGACGTTTTTACATATTGAGTATATGTCCGCTTGTTTCCTACCGTGTCTTCGCAAATAAATGTTACCTTGGTTCTACCTGCTAGTGGTCCATTGAGATTAATTGAAAACTCGTTATTTTCATTTGTATCCACTGTTGCAATCTCCTCTGAGCCAACAAGAACCGTTACAGTTCCTTTTTCATTAAGTGTACCTTCTATTACTACAGTATCATTATATATTGAATTGACTTTCAATGTAGGTGCAGCTGTGTCTTTTAATACTGTTATAACTTTAGTTGCACTTTTATTGCCTGATTCATCTTCGGCAATAATACCTAGCTTTGAACCTATTGCTAAAACCTCTTCTACCTGTATACTAAACTTTCCATCTGAATCCGTAGCACCTGAAATAAATACAGGTTCTTCAATCTTTCCGTTACGGCCAATTATATATATATTTATTGTACTAGCTTCATTTACAGAGCCAGTAAGGAAAGATGAAGTCCCGTGATAAAACGGCTCTAGTTTTACAACAACTGGAGCTGTCTTGTCTTCCACAAATACGTTTTGTTCTATTTTATTTTCAGCAAAGTCAGTGATTAATATAGTAACATAAGTACCAGCTTTTTGCTTTGGAATAGAGATTTTAAAGTTACCTAGTGCATCCGTCGATACAGGTGTTCTGTTTAAAGCAGTTTCTCCCACTTTTAACTGCACTTTTGCTTCTTCGCTAACTTTTCCAGTAACTGTAGTGGAATTATCAGCAATTGAAATCGAGATTAATTCTGGATTAATGGTATCATCTTTAATAACAATTGTGACATTATCGCTTTCTAAACCTTTGGGTTTCGCAAAGTCTTTTGCTTTTAATTCAACATTTGTATTTGTTGCTAGGCGATTGCGTAAAGTTAATGAAAAGTTTCCTTCTGCATCAGTAGTTGCAGTTGAAATTACTTTTCCGTTAACTGCGGCTGTGACCGTTGCACGTTCACTAACCTTACCTTTAATCAATTTACTTGTATTAAACACATCGAAAATACTATCTTGAATTATGATAGGTTTAGTTGCATCTTTCGCTATATAAGTTTTTTCTGTTTTGTTACCTATTGTGTCGGTTAATATGAAAGTTACTTTGGCATTTGGTAATAGTTTAGGGATTGTTACTGTAAAGGAACCATCTTTTTCAGTAATAATTGCGTCACCAACCGAATTACCGTTCACTTTTACTTCTACCGTTCCCGCCTCATCTAATTTTGCAGCGATTGTTTTTTCTCCACTATCATCAATTTCAAGAATGGCTGGTTCAACAATGACAGGTGCTTTCTTGTCTGGTACAACTGTTGATAAGGAATCTTTACTAATGTTCTCATCTTTATCGGTAGCGACAATTTTGACTTTTGTTGTACTCGCTAATTTCTCAAGTAATTCGAACTTAAATTTATTATTTGAATCTGTTGTGATAGGCTCAGCATTTAATTTTGACCAAGTTTTATTATCAGGAGAAGTAAAAATATCTATCGCAGCACTTTCACTAACTTCTCCTTCAATATAATTAGACGTGTTATAGATTGGATTTACTTTCTTGATAACTGGCGCAATCCCGTCTTTTATGGTGAAATTTATTGTTGTAATATTTGCTGGAGCAGCATTATCCGTGAGTTCAATGACCCCAGTTGTTCCTTCTGCTTGCTTTCCAATCGATATTTTGAATTTCCCATTTACATCAGTCTTACCCACATATGTCTTTCCAGAGATAGTTATCTTTATGGATGCTTCCTCAGTTACTATTCCTTCAGCAAAAGTACTAACGTTAGTAGCAATTAATTTCCCTACTAATTCAGGTTTAACCGTGTCCTGTTTGACAATTAAAGTAATTTGTTCGGAAGTCCTTAGTCCTAATTCAGCTCTAACGAAAAATTTAGTATCAGCTGTTTGTTTGGATTTTAGTTTTAGATTAAAGTTCCCAGCTTTATCAGCTGTTCCTGAAGTAATTGTCTTATTATTTATATCCTTAACCGTTACTTTTGCTCCTGGATCTGAACTGCCCTTAATGTATGGGCTACTATCAAACAATTCGTTAATCTCAAGCTTAACAGGACTTATAGATTCAATCAGTTTTTTAGCGTCAACCATTTTTTTAGAAGTAGTCATGCTCGCGCCAGTTACAGTTTTACCTGTTTTTTTAGTTAAATCAATTAATTGTTCTGGTGTAAATTTATCGTTAACTCCCATAGCTAAGGCAACAGCACCAGTAACATGTGGTGCAGCCATAGATGTACCGTCAAAATATTCATACTGCGGGTAGCCAATCGGAAATTCTGGATAGGATAAATTCACTGCTGTATGTACTCCTAGGGGAGAATCAGCATTGGCATCTATGAGATCAGCAAACATCACTTGGCTAATTTCATATTCTTCACCATTATAAATTGTTCCAGATTCCCCCATAACCGTTGAAGGTAACGGAAGTCCTTCATGAAAGAACTGAATACCAAGCGTTTGAGTTACAAGGTCACTGTATTCATTCCACCATATTGCATCTTGACCAGATAAGATAAGTTTCCCACCATTTTTTAAATATGTGTCCAATGATGATAAATCATTTTCTGTTAAAGTAGGCGTAGGCCATTCTCCATAAGCATCACCAGTGAACCAGATAACAATATCGAACCCTGTTAAATTTGGGCCATCAGTATTTGTTGCAACTGTTTTAACCTGATATTGGTATCCTAAGTCACTAAGTAATTCTTCATATATAGAAAGATATGACTGGTGAATAGTATCGGACTCATCATCCTGAACTAACAAAATATTAGAATTCGTCGTGGCATCTAAAAATTGCAATGCTTTTTGAAAAGCATCTTTTCTCTTAATAAAATTGATCATGTTTTCAAAGCCGAACCCATTAAAAATAGCTTTATAGTTTGGACCTATTATTTCAGCTGCAGCCCCAAATGAAGGCGTTTGAAATGGCACAGTACTCAGAATATCTACTCCGGGTGCCGCAATATCTACGCTCGTTCTGCCATAGTTTGAGAAAGATGCTTTATTTCCCTTGCTATCAACTGCTGAAACACTCAATATATTAGAGCTATTATAACTAGCAGGGTAATATGGAAGACTATCATTATTCTTTCCATAATTTCCAGCAGCGGCTATAAAAAGCATTTCGGAACTCTCTATAGTTTCCTTTAGAAACCAATCGTCCCCGTAACCTCCCCAACTATTATTTGAAATCTTTACACCTTTTTCCTTAGCGTAGTTAATAGCTTGAATAGCACCAAAAGTTGATCCACCTTCAGGTCCAAGAAATTTTAAAGGCATAATTTTAACATTAGGTGCAATTCCGGCGACACCTATATTGTTATTTGTAGTCGCTGAAATTGTCCCCGCAACATGTGTTCCATGCTCGTCTCCATCAATTTCATCATATACAGTATTATCATTATTGAAAAAGTCATAACCATTTAAGTCATCTATATAGCCATTCCCATCATCATCTACACCTGCTATTCCATTTGCTTCTGCCTCATTAGTCCAAATATGCTCTGCTAAATCTGGATGAGTAGTTTGCACACCTGAGTCAATTACTGCTACAATTATTTCATTCAATGGTTTTTCTTTTATCAAATTCCAAGCTTCTGGTAGATTAATATCTACATCACTTTTTCCTCTAATCTCATTAATATACTGACCTGTATTATGAAGACCCCATAATTCGTTTGAGTATGGATCATTAAAAATACTTGATGGATGATAAAGATAGTTAGGTTGTACAATTTCAATATTAGCATCATCCGATAATGTTTTTATAAAACTACTTGTTTGCTCAGTCTTAGGTACCTCTATTAAAGTAATTCCTGATGGTAATTCTTCTTTGACTTTATAGTTATGTTTTTTTAGAAGTGACGTTTTGTTTGTTCTTTTTTTGAATTTTACAAGTACTTCTCCATCAATATAAGGCTGGTTCTTCAAATTAATATTGTTATTCTTTCCTTTAAATTCCTTATACTTGTTTAAAGCTGCTGTGTTTTTATGAGTATTTTGTTCCTCATTTGCCAGTGCAGACGATGCACCTAAACTACTAAATAAACACGAAATTACAACCCAACATCCTAAACCTAATGAAGTAATTTTCCTTTTTATCCTCAAAAAGCTCATCTCCCTGATAGTAACTTTGAAATCCCAAAAAGAGTTTATCAAATAATATGTCTACAATCTAGTTAAATTTTACTATATGGGAAATTCTTAGAAAACCATCATCGGAGAAGTTTTTTCAAAACTGTGGAGTTGCTGTTGCATGAATTATAGAAAACAATTTTGAGAACAAGCTGTAGGATTGACTGCCCTATCAAGCAAATCTTCTTTTTATTAATGGAGTTCACTTAATATTCTTGATGAGAATTGATATATCTTTTGTAATCTATGGTAATATTTACATATATAAATTGTTTAAAGGTGTGGTTCAAATGTACTGCCATCAATGTGAAGAGAAACTATTGGAGGATTCTCGATTTTGTTCTCGCTGTGGTACTGAAACACATGAAGATGATATTAAAGAAGAAGCAACTGTAACTGAAACATCGATAGAAAAAGAAGAATTAAGAATTAACCACGATTGAAAGCCTAGAAGAACAAATCAACGGTTTCTAGTTCGAATAATGCCGACCTTAGTCCCAATAATAAGCGTTATTATGGTTGTTACTGGACTTAGTTATTACTATGTTCAAGAAAAGGGGATTAATAGAGAGGTACTAGGTTTTAAAGGAACAGCCGAGGAACTGGCTTTAAACAAAGATTTTGATAAGGCAATGAAACTATTGGAAAAGGCTCAATACAAACGATTAATGCAATAAGGAGTGCTACCCTTGAAATGTTTTAATATAACTTTATTTTCGACTTCTACTTATATGAATATCCCGAACTATTAAAGGTAATTCGGAATAATGTTGATACTGGTTTAGGTGGAATATTTATAATAAACGCTCGGATGATATATTGTTTTTATTGGTAAAAGTAAGGATACAGATTTATGGTTTTAAGTATGTTTCAGTAAAGTGAGGATTATAGAAGAGATGGTATCGTTCATGACCGGGATCATTGGGTTGTTAGGAATAATTACAGCCTTTCTGCTTGTTTCAACTATAATAGCGCTAATTAATAGAAATAGGAAAGCAAAAGGAACTTTTACAAAGGCAATTATTACTTTCATTATTATGTTAATCATAATATATCTAATGCCAAAAGAGATTGTAAATAAAATATCGGAAGAAGTTAACACAATTGATTCGCTAAAAGAAAACAAAAGTGAAGAACCAGAAAAACTAATTGAAAAAGAAACAACTTTAGAAACAAAAGATGGAACCTCAACAGACAAATTATTTGGTTCATTCGATGGATTTAACCCTGTATATACCCTAAATGAAGTAAGGGATGTTAGTACATCAGGGGCTAAAAGAGGAAATCTATATATAACAGTTCCGCATGAATTAAATGAAGAAATTTTGAAAAAGAACCTTCTTCATGCCGCAAAGAAATTCTATGAGCAAGAGAAACCGGATGCATTAATGGTATTTGCATATAGAGAAGGAGACGAACCTGAGAATACCTATTCAGCAGCAAAACTTGTTGTTGCACCGGATGGTGATTGGTCTAAAGCAGCGCAAAATAACTCAGTTGACCAATTAAAGTCTACTTTTGATCTATCGCCCTTATATTATAAAGTAGAAAGCAAATTAGAAGTAGGGGGTATTCGATCTTATACTTTTGAAGAAGGTGATTGGATAATTTTATATAAAACACCTCCGTTTTCTCTTGGTGAAGATGCAGTTGCTTTTGAAATAAAAATTAATAATGGGATAATCATAAATTTTGATATATTAAATTCAGAGACGCAGCGTCTAGGGTCAGTTGAAGATACTTATTATTTAGTTTCCTTTGAATATGAGAATAGGACGTATGAAGGTTGGATAAGTGAATATGATATTGATTAACTGGCAACTTAACGAAAAAATATTTAGGAATGGTTTGCCTTATAAGAAGGCTATAAAACTTTTCTCTAGGAGGATATGATATGAGTGAGCTAAAAGCTGAGGAAGTACTAGTAAATAAGAAACCGATATGGAAAAATAAAAGGGTTTTGATTATTGGAATTTTAGTAGTTTTGTTTTTGGCTTTTAAGGTAGGGAGTTCTCCAAGTGTTCCAGAAGGTATCGAAGAAGAACACTATAAAAGTGCATTATGGGTATTTCATGAGCTAAATATGGCTCTTGAAGAAAAAGAGTATCCAAGTGAAGATGTAATAAGTTGGATAAGGGATCACCGTGTAATTATTGAGGAAGATTCCTCCCTTTATACGGTAAAGGAAATAAATATAAATGAAATGCTAATGGTCATGGCTGCTGGTGTAGCCACTATGGATCAAGAACTAGCGTATAAAACCCGTGCTAGTATTGCCGAGTTATTAGAAGTAGATGAAGATTACTAAGCTACTATAAAGGTTTAAAATATCCTTTTTCGAATCTTGGCGTATAACACCGTCCTAAATAATAGTTGGCATAAAAGTGCGGTCACCAGCATTGTATAATTTACTTTGGCCGGCAGAGTGCCCAAACAAAATAGACTTAATGTTATTTACAAATTTGATGACAATCGTATTGTTTATATATAGTACTAGTAGGTATTTAGTCTAGTTGATTGCCATCTAGAATTGAGAATCTTGAAAAGCAATCAATCGGTGGCAATATCATTTTAGCTTAATAAGAAGGTGAAGATCATGATAGAAGTTTTGGTTAAATATATTAGTTTTCCAGATATAGAAGACGGGGTTTCTAGTTTTTATCATTATTCTACTGATAAAGGATGTTCAGAACCAAATAAGCCTTATACAAGTGGTTATTGTCATACTATTGCTGAAGAATTGGATGAATTAGCAGTAAAAGTTGGATTCACAACACGAAGTGAATTTGCAGCAGAGCTTCAAACGAAATATTGGAAAAACGCTTATGGTAAAGAATTGTCCCAATATGTAGGTAAAGCACTAGAATCAACAGGTATTACCTTGAATATTAATGGAACGGATATTATTTTTAAATGTCCAGAAAATGAATTTGTTCTATGGCCAGCTAAAAGGTAATAAGGAACGGAAGGAGGCACGTCTGCCGCGGGAAACCAGGGTGCCTAGTCCGTTCTTGATGCAAAAAACACTAAAGAATTAATCAATAGATAATTGTTGTATTATGTAACATTTTTTGTGAAATCTTGCTAAGTTTCGTTGGCTATTCCTTTTACTATATAAATTATAAAAAAGTAATGGTAATTTTGTTTTTAAAAAATTTGATAAAGGCAAACTTATTGAAAGATGAGGACGCAAAGCCATGGGTCTGTCGTTCAGCTTGCTATTGAACTATGATCGCAGGTTGCCAAAGTAGCTTTATATATGTAAAGTGATGGCTGCTCTCTTTATCAGAGACGGCTATTTTTGTGCAACGATTATAGAACAAGTGAATTTTGCTCGCAAAATATGGTGGTAATGCCTTCAAATAACCTAAAGTCATAAACTACTTGTGCAAGAAGCTAGGTGGGGCCATTTGCTCAAGCCCCATTTAAACAATCGTTTGATTGAACAGTCTCAATCCCTTTTCCTACATGGCTTTGAGGGAATTTAATCAAACGTTGATTGATATGTATGTTCGTATTTTTATATCAATTTAAATCAATTGACTAATATTAATAATTATTATGATATAAACTTAGGGAAGCCCGTCCTGTCAGTGCAAGAGAGCATTAATCAAACGATTGATTGAACTGTCCCAATCCCTTGTCCTGCATGGGTTTGAAGGATTTAATCAAACGTTTGATTAATATGTATGTTCGTATTGGTCTATAATATTATCATTTATAGTAAAGGTATAAAAATTGGTCCAGAAAAGGCTAGTAAGAAAGTAAGTGTAATGTAATAATCTTTGAAGTGCCTTTTTACTTTTTGATGAAAAATGATACTATTCATCGATTTAGTATTCCTGAGGGGACAAACTTTTTTACTCTCGATTTTTAAAAGAAAAAGTTCAATCAAACGTTAGTTCATAAGTGCCTCGAAATAATTTTCATAAAAAAGGTGACTAACAGTAATCGTAATGGGCTAAAGAATCAATCCTTCCGTTCCGCTAAGGCAAGTGATTGCCCTTTTTCTTTCGTTGCTTCATACGATGATCATGACCATTTATAATAAAGAATATAGAATCTCTCGTCATTTCCTCTAAATGTTCTGCTCTTTTGATTTTGCAGTTGAAGGAGGATAGTTTCGCTGGGATGGTTATGGTTTGGCCGTTACTGAACGTGATGGTTGTTTGGTTATTGAGGCTGTTTGTTCTCTTGATGTGAACGGGGTTAAACCAGGTGCACTCTTCATGTAGAGCTGATTTGGTCGGAAACAAGACAATTCTGTGGATGGGGTTGACCAGAACGGGGCAATGATGAACATTGCCCAACAGTCGCTTGGATGTTATCATAGCACCTTTTAGATCATAGCCGATGCAGCGAATGCTTTCATCAAGAATTTCTAGTGGGGATTGATCTACCATAAATGTTTTCCTAGTTTCTGTGACAAGTGTGCACATCTTTCCATTACTATCATAAAAACCTGTCATTCGTATAAACTGTTTCGTTATTCTATAGCGAGATCTCATATACAAGTGAATCGGCTCCTTTGGCAGGCAACATGCCTATTAATTTTCATACCTTCCTTTAAGTAAATCATCTTCAATTTCTTTTAGCAGTTCAGATGGGGTAATCTGCAATCCTTTTGCAAGTGAACTGATCGTGCTCAGGAGCGGCACTTGCTTATTGTTTTCTAGTAAACTGATTGTTTTTCGATCTAGCTCGTTACACTGATGGGCAAATTCCTCCTGACGTAAAAGATTTGATTTTCTTAACCTTTTCAAGGTGTGACCTATGTACTTCAAATTTAAAGTTTCCACTGATAGTCTCCTTTCTAAATCCTATTAGATTATAAAGAGACACTTTCCGCCATGCAGAGTAGTGCCCATATGTTTCTCTAAGGCAAAACTATAGTAAAATAAGTCTAGAAATTATAAATCTATCGATTGCGAAACGTTGATATATAAGGGTTATGTGGAATAAGGGATTTAGAATTCATACAAAATCAATAAATGTTACATTATTGTGAATAATCATATTTTTGGTAAAGATGCTGGCGCCACGATATTGAATTTGACTCAAGATGTTTGTAATATGTGGAGCCAGGCACCTTTGGATCTTATAATACAGTATTCACTTTTCTAAGCTTTTCCTTGGCTCCTGTTCGCCAATTTTTCACGGCAGATAAAGATACTTGTTCGATAGCAGCAATTTCGGTGACGGTCAGATCTTTCAAAAATTTATAAAGAACCCATTTTGTCTGGTTTTCAGTTAAATTTCCAGCCTGGCAATAGGAAAGAAGAATATCTTCTTCCATGGAGCAGTAGTTGAACTCATCCTCGATATATTCCCAAAACTCCTCGTTCAAAGGTGCCACTCTCTCCACATTGCGATTTGTTCTCGTCATTTCTGTAAGCAGTCTGCCCCTAATATAAGCGTAAGCAAAGCCCGTGAAGTTCCCTTTCTCTGGATCAAAACGCTCATAAGCCTCCCATAAACCGATCAGGCCAATCTGAAAAAATTCATCTTTGTTCGTGAAGATGTTTAAGGACGAAATAATTTTGTGAATCATCAAAGTATATTGACTTGAAACCTGTTCAAAGCTTTCCATTAGAATTCCCTTCAGAAAGCGCGCTTTACAGTGTATTCCCGGGTTATCTACAGCATACTTAGAAAGCATTTGACCATCGAACAGATCAAAATCCAATTTGAACGCAAAACAGGGGGTGAAAAGTCAAAAAACAGCATCAAAAAGGAACTTTGAACGCAAAATAACGATTTTGGTCCCGATTTGTGCCAAATTGAGTCGAGTGGAAGGGTCCCTTGTCTTAGTGCTTAAAGGAAAAGTCGATCATCGAATAGTTGAACAGGATCATACGTCAGGAAAACCGATTATGTCGCAGTAGAACCAAATATGATGTCTCTAAAAAGCTCGCTCATCCAGGAAGGACCGATAGATTTATCTGTATGTATTGTTACAGGAAAGTCCACTTCGTAAAGTTCTTCGAAATAGAGCTCCTGAAATTTTTTATCTAGAATTCCATAGTAATAGGCAAGGGGCTTGTTGACCTTGGCAGCTGTTTTCATTTTTCGTATGAGCTGTTTCATGGATTGAATGGCTATGGATAGCACTCTTTCCCTGTCGTTTATCCGGTTATGGCGATAAGCAGCAATGCTAGTCATTTTCCAGAATTCCTCAATGCTTTTGGCTTCAGGAAAAAAGTACTTTACCACTTGAACAAAGTCATTAGGCACACGGTCACTTGTATAGGTGTAATCGAGACACGTATCGCCCACGTTACGTTTTTTATTATTTTTATTATTAGTTTTAGAAAGATTACTAGTTTTAATAGGGGAGTCCAATTTTTCTTTCTTAGGTGGTTCACTGTTAGGAAAACGATTGAACACATAAAGGTTGCTGGACTGTGAACCGTTCTTTCTCTCCGTTTCATGGACGGTTATGATGCCAAGCTCAGTGGCTTTTGCAATCATTCTTTTGAAGGTAGAGCGGGAAATTCCGTTGCCGTTGAACTCCTCGTGGATCGCCTTTAACACCGTCCCGATTTTCGCATTACACACCCCCGGCACTTTCGCCGCAAAGCGAATAAGCCGCTTCAATCCGACAAGCTCCCCCTTGGAAAGCTTGTCCTTATGAACCGACATCCACATTTCAATATGCGTATTAAATTCTTCTAAACTCTTAAACTGTGAAAAAGACTCAAACTGTTTGATATTGCCTGATTTTAAATTCATTTAAATGCACCACCCTTTACTTGTTACATATGGATTTAGGGTGGGAAAGGAC
>NZ_JBALNX010000090.1:0-1781 GCF_036962035.1 Bacillus sp. JJ1773 | reverse complement strand
ACTCCCTCAGTTTAATTCGATTTTCTCCCGAATGCTCGCTTATTCGCAGGATTTCATCCGCCAAGGATATTATTCTTTGGCTGTAGGAATTGAATTGAGGACTTTAAGGCTACGTGAAGGCATGGTTAAATAAAGGAGTAAGTTTCATTCTCCATATTCTACCATATGATGTACATCTCCACGCCGCCCCTGGAGGCTTTCCCTCCCATGTCTCAACGGGTCAATCGCCCTTTCATTCCTTCGTCATGCCTGTCCAAGGGGTGGAGGCCAGTTTTGCTAACCTGATGGGTCAGTGCCCTTTTGTTGAAGAAATCTGGTACTCCGTACATATTTGAGATCCTGCGAATAAGCCAAAACTCAGTCTAAAATAATTGTTTCATGATTCTCTTCGAGAATGAATTATGCTGCCAGCTCTTGCAACGGTTGGACCTTCTGGGCACAATAAGGCTCATTATTACGTGCTATTCCAACAAAGATCCTGGCCAACTTGCCAACCAATTTCATGATAGATTTCATCTTTTTTATTTTCTTTTTCTTAACATTGTTGGAGTGGATCGTCTTAAATTCCGGGTTATTCATCACTAGGCTCATTGTAGCTAAATAAAGAAAACGCCTAAGCCTTGATCTGCCACGCTTGGAAAGAACAATTTGGCCTTTCCACTTCCCAGAACTTGCTTCAGCTAGATGCAGCCCGGCGTGACGAAGTAATGAATTGCCGTGTGAAAAGCCGCTTAAATCTCCTGCCTCGCCTAAAATTCCTGCCAGGGAGATTTCACTAATTCCCTTAATCATTAGTAATTTCTGTGCGTAAGGAATTTTAGCCAATTCCACTTTGATTGTACACTCAACCCTATCAAGCTGTTGAACCGCAAGGGCATACTCTTCGAGTAATTGTTCAAGGTGGAATTTGTAAGCATCTAATGCTTGTTCTGTACCGACCGAATTTCTGGCAACGTTGAGAAGTAAGTATGCTTTCTTCAATCCAGGCTGCCTCTTCATAAGTGATTTCCAGCCGGCGACTATTTCATCGGGTTTCATAGAACGTAGTTCCATTGGAGTTGGAAAAAGCCTTAGTGTAGCGATTGCCCCTTTGGCGGTAATGTCTTTGAATACCTCCCTGAGTTCAGGGAAAACAATATCGACCCAGCGATTTAATTGATTCACAGAGCTTACAAACCTTTTTACAATGACATCCCTGTTTGACATTAGGACCCTAAGCCTTTCAAATGCCTCTGGAGTGTTCCTTACAAACGAGTAGTAACCGTTCTTAACCATATCAGCGATTACCAGTGCATCTTTTTTATCACTCTTTGATTGTGTGTTATCGCGGTTTTCTTTATTTCTTTTTACCAAATGAGGATTTACTGTCACCACTTCAATTTTCTTATTTATTAGCCACTTTGATAGATTGATCCAGTAATGTCCTGTCGGTTCCATCCCGACGATGGTTTCTTCAAGTTTATGTGCTTTTTTCAGCTTATTTATCCAGTTTAATAGAGTCACAAATCCTTCTTCATTATTTTGAAAAGTAATAGGATCTCCTACAACAATCCCACGGAAATTAACAGCTCTGGCAACGTGAAATTGTTGGGCAATATCGACCCCGATAACTAAATGTTTATCGGAAATTCTTTCAATTAGTTGATTTTGTTTGTCCTGCATTTTAAACTTCATAATAAGGGTTCCTCCTTGAGATTGAGTTAGAGTGGTGTCTTACTCTTATCTTACTGAGGAGCCCTATTTTTATCAAAGCTCAAAAATAACGATCTACAGGAATGCTA
>NZ_JBALNX010000009.1:0-12834 GCF_036962035.1 Bacillus sp. JJ1773 | reverse complement strand
TCGAGTTTGCCTACAGTCTTTTTTCATTTACAATATTTAATAAGAGATATCTAAAGGTGATGGATTATGATGAAGAGAAACAATAATACTGAAAGAGACCAATTAGAAGTGATCGCTATTGACCAACTAGTACCACAAGATCATTTGGTACGTAAAATTGAATCAGCTATTGATTTCTCTTCATTTATCCATTGGTTGAAAATCTCTATTCAACAGTTGGCCGTCCGAGTATTGATCCTGTTGTGCTGATTAAAATGACTTTTATTCAAAATATATTTGGTATTCGTTCTATGAGTCAAACAATCAAAGAAATTGAAACGATCGTGGAATATGATCGATATTTTTTTCTATGAAAATATAAAAATTTTAAACTTAAGTGGACATTGATTCTGTTATTTTTTATAAATGTTTCTAATTTAAGGGCTAAGCGGACACAAGGTACGCTATATACGAAAAAACATAAGGAAATCACTACTTTAATACAAAATAAAGGAACCTATGTCCTCAAACATAAGGAATTTCCTTATTTTGTAGCATATAACGGAACTGGTGTCCGCGCTAAACTTATAATGAAATGTAAATCGAGGCTGGATTCATATCCACGCCTCGATTTTATAGTTTCCAAATTGAAGGTCCTCAAGATTGCTATATATCTTCCTTTGTCATTCTTAAACCCCCAAATGATTAAACAAAAATGCATAAATATCAGTATGCTCACCAATAATTTTTTCAACCGGTTTTCCTAATCCATGTCCAGCACCTTTTTCAATTCTCAATAATATTGGGTTAGATGAGTCTGGATTGGCCACCTGCAATGCAGCTGTGAATTTCCGTGCATGTGCAGGAACGACACGGTCATCTGAATCGGCAGTTGTAATTAAAATAGGAGGGTATTGGAAACCTTCCTGAATATTATGCAATGGCGAATAGGCATACAAAACTTCAAACTCTTCACGTGTACCTTCTGGATCTCCAAATTCCGTCACCCAAAATCTGCCCACTGTAAACTTTTGGAACCTAAGCATATCTAAAACAGGCACATTACAAATAATTGCACCAAAAAGTTCTGGACGCTGAATCATACAAGTAGCTACGAGCAATCCTCCATTGCTGCCTCCCATGATCGCTAATTTTTCAGAGGTTGTGTAGCCCTCAGAGAGGAGGTATTCTCCCGCGGCGATAAAATCATCGAATACATTTTGCTTCTTTTCCTTCATGCCAGCTTCATGCCAAGCAAGTCCATATTCGCCCCCGCCGCGAATGTTTGCAACAGCGTAAATGCCGCCATTCTCAAGCCATAATAAATTGGAAGCCGAGAATGAAGGAGTTAAGGAGATATGATATCCACCATAACCGTAAAGAAGAACTGGATTTTGTCCATCTCGTTTCATTCCCTTTTTATAAGTTAAAAACATCGGCACTTTTGTACCGTCTTTAGATTGATAGAAGACCTGCTCCGTTTTGTAATCGGAAAGATCAAGTTGAAGAGAAGGTGTAAATATAGTCTCTACTTGACCGATTTCAAAGCTATATTTATAAATGGAAGTTGGCGATAGATAAGATGTGTAGCTAAAATAAAGCTCGTTCCCTTCCTTTTTTCCACCAATCTCAACGATTGTTCCTAATTCCGGCAGAGGTATTTCCTTTACAAACTCACCTGACAGAGTGAAAAGCTTTAATACATATGAAGCATGGCGAATGTAAGAAACGACTAAATGCCCTCCAACCATTTTAATAGTAGAAATGGAATCATCGGTCTCAGGAATAACTTCAGTCCAATTCTCACTCTCTGGAGCATCTATTGAAAAACTAATGATTTTCCCGTTTGGAGCTTCTTTATCTGTGAAAAAGTATAATTGCGTATCTTCTATGCCAATGTAGGAATAGAGGGCATCTCCGTTTTGTAATAGCCACTTAAACTCGCTGTTTGGCACGGTTAAATCTTTATAAAGATATCTGCTTAAATGTTCGGTGCCTCTGCCTGCATAAAGCATTAGATAAGAGTTGTCACTTGTGATCGTAGGATAGAACACCATTTGTTCATCTTCTGGGTATTCAAATACAACCTCATCTGCCGTTTGCTCTGTATTTAATGTATGCCAATACACTTTATTAAAATGATTTTCGTCATTTAATTCATTTTGTGCTTCTGGGTAACGGTTATAATAGAAACCTTTCCCGTCCTCCGACCAAGCAATACTAGAAAACTTGCACCACAAAATCTTTTCGCGATAATGCTCTATAGTTTCTAAATTTAATATTTTAAATTCCTGCCAATCGCTCCCCTTTTCAGAAAGAGCATAAGCGAGCAGCTTTCCATCTGAATGAAATGAAAGATTTGTAATTGCGATTGTCCCATCATCAGCTAAAGAATTAACATCAAGAATGACTTCCTCTGTTTCTTCAACTGCCTTTAAATCTTTCGCACGGTAAAGAGTAGGCTGGTTACTCGAACCGCTATTTTTTAAATAATAATAGAAATCTCCATGTTTTTTCGGAACAAAATATTTCGGATAATTCCATAGATCCTTCAATCTATCATGAATTTTATTCCTTTCTGGGATTTCCTCGATATACTGAATCGTAGCGGCCATCTGTTTTGCGTCCCATTCCTTCGTTTCTTCCAGCTCAGAATTCTCTAACCAGCGGAAAGGGTCCTTAACAATCGTGCCGTGAAAATTTTCTTCTATTTCGGTTTTTATTGTATTCATTAATGAAGCCTCCATTTTAATTAGATCATGTACAAAAAATGCAATTCACATGCCAATCCAATTTTAATAGGTTAGTAATAAGCTTTAGATAAAAATTTAATAAAGCTCATTTCTCTAAGCGATGATTTAGAACTTATAAGTTTTTTAAAAAATATTTTGAATCATTAAATGAATTTTTTCAGTTTTGGCACAAAAATTGCAATAAATACAATAACGTCATTTATCTTTATTGAATACGTGTTTGTATGTACACCCTATAAAAAACCAATTTCAATCGCTTATCTGTTTAATATTGATATATACCCCCTATCTTTTTTTTTGAAAGGCATACTATATAAATGTATGCCTCTTTTTTTGTTATTGCGGGGGAAATAGAAGTTCTGGATGTAATGAATAACAAGCGCAAAAATATAAGCGCTTTGTTCTTTGATCCAACTATTCTCCTATCATATACGTCTATTTATTGCTGTAAGTTGAATTCGGTTGGGCAAACCTTTTTCATTTGAAAACAGCTGAAGAAATTTTTTTTCTTCAGCTGCTTTATTTTGCGGGAATTATCGGACAGTCCGTTTAGTTCATATTATTTTCCTTCAATATACGTCCACTTATAGCTGTACGTTGTATTTGGAAGGGTGACGAATCCTTTAACATATGGTTTTAAAAGGTATGCTTCACTTGCTTGATACATCGGTGAAATAACTACATCTTTTTCAATTAGGATTTGTTCAGCATCTTGGAGATTGTTAAATCGTTCTTCAATATTAGTAAAGTCTACCTGAGCCTTTTTCACTAACTTGTCATAATCAGCACTTACATAGCTTTGCCAGTTGTATGGACCGTCTGAAAGGTGAATTGACATAAAATCAGTTGGATCGGCAATCCCGCTGCGCCAGCCGGAATGGCTCATATCATATTCCTGTTTGCCTTCTAACGCAAGCTTTTGTTTATTAGGCTGTTGGTTGATATTGAGAGTTAATCCCGGTAGGTTCTTTTCGAGTTGGTTCTTAATATATTCTGCTACGGACTTGCGCTGGCCGTCATCATAGCTTAAAAATTCTAGTTCAACTTTGTCAGTGCCGAGCTCTTCTAAACCTTTTTGCCAATATTCTTGTGCTTTTTCTATTCCTTCATCATTAAAGTTTCCGTGTTTGCTTCTGAAATCACTTCCATCTGTAACGGTTACCATTTTTTCCGGAATTAAGTAGTAAGCAGGGATAGAGCCGTTTTTAAGAATCAATTCTGCGGCTTCTTTCTTATTCCAGCCCATATCGATTGCTTTTCGGATATTCACATTGCTTAAATATTTGTTTTGAAGGTTAAAGCGGATAAAATACATTTCCCTTTTTATTAAAGATTGAAGATCTGGATTGCCTTGGTAAAGATCAACAAATTCTGATGACAAGTTTGTCATGTCGACAGAACCAGAATCGTACAGATTTACACCAGTAGAAACATCTTTTACAACTTTGAAATTAATTGTTTCAATCTTTACATTTCCTGCATCCCAGTAGGTAGGATTTTTCTTAAGCACCCATCCTTCTTCATGTTTCCAAGAATCAAGAATAAATGGGCCATTATAAATTAAGTATTCTGGTTCTAATGCATAATTGTCGCCTTGCGAATTCAAAAATTCTTCATTTTGCGGGTAGTAAAGAGTATTGTTTAACGTATCTAGAAAATAAGGAATCGCATGTGCTAATTGAACTTCAAGTGTAAAGTCATCAATCGCTTTAACACCGAGTTCTTCTACTTTACCATAAAGTTCATGGTCTTTATTTTGAATTTCTACTGCGTTCACGATACTGTCCATTTCA
This sequence comes from Bacillus sp. JJ1773, assembly GCF_036962035.1. Taxonomy (NCBI): domain Bacteria; kingdom Bacillati; phylum Bacillota; class Bacilli; order Caryophanales; family Bacillaceae; genus Bacillus; species Bacillus sp. JJ1773. The sequence continues at coordinate 8,309 of NZ_JBALNX010000009.1, read as the reverse complement.
TAGGAGTGAGGTGAAAGGGTGTCTGGGTGAAGTGCTCTCTGCCAGCCGAATACAAAATCATGAGCGGTTACTGGCGTACCATTGCTCCATTTTGCATCATCCCGTAAATGAAAGGTGTATGTTTTGCCATCATCGCTAATTTCATGATCCTTCGCTATTCCAGGTACGAGTTTTTGGTCTTGGTCCTCTCGGTACAGACCTTCATAAAGATTTAACATCATCGTGCCTGAAATACCATCGATCACTCCATTTGTCTTTAATGTAGGAATTTCATTTGCGGCATACAAATTTAACGTTTGTTCTTCTGTAGCAGGTGTAGAAGGTTGATTAGTCTCAGTTCCTTTTGTTTCTGGTGTTGATGATGGCTTGCTCGTTTCATTGCTTTTTCCATAGCAGCCTGTGAGGGCTAAAACGATAAGAAGAGAAAGAATGACAGTTATTGCAGTTTTTAGTTTTAACAAAATAGACTCCCCCTTTTTAGAATATTCAAAAATATATTGCAAGAATTGTGCCAGTACATAATTTCTTTAATTGATTAGTGGATTCTGAAAATTGTGAGCAATTCATTTAACTGTGTTTAAAAAGTTATACATAAGTTGTCAAAAAATTTTGAATGTGTAAAAAATAATAAAACCTTAAATGAAAAACAAACCTATTAATTTATAAATTACTCTCGTTTTTTTATGGCACAAAAATTGCATTAATATTTAATTGAATCTAAAACTTGAGGGGGAAAAAGTATGCATAAAATTAATAGACTCCGAGAGAAGTTTAATGAATTAGGTGTAGATGGAATGATGATCGTTCATCCAGTGAACAGATTGTACATGTCTGGTTTTACTGGAAGCAATGGGGTACTTCTTATTACTGAAACAGAAGCAAAGCTTATTACCGATTATCGCTATTTTGAACAGGCTCAAAATCAAGCAAAGGACTTTGAAGTTGTTTTGCACGCAGGGCATACAGGCCATAAAGGGAAAATCTTTGAAGAAGTTGTTGTCCAAGCGAATGAAATGAAGATTAGTAAGCTCGGTTTTGAGCAAGAGCATTTATCTTATGGGCTATTTAGTAGAAATGAAACATTATTCTCTGCTGAACTAGTGCCAACTTTTGAAGCAGTCGAGAAGATTCGTATGATTAAAACGGAAGACGAAATTAAGAAATTGCGTGTTGCCGCGGATATTACTGACAAAGCGTATTTACATATTCTAAATATTATCCGGGCTGGTATGTCTGAGCTGGATGTAGCAGAAGAACTTGGAGCATTTATTAAAAAACATGGCGGCACAACTACAACATTTTCTCCAATCGTTGCATCCGGATATCGCTCCTCATTGCCACATGGACGTGCGAGTGATAAAATTATTGAAAAAGGCGATATGATTACAATTGATTTTGGGGCCAATTACGAAGGCTATTGGGCCGATATTTCTAGGGTTGTTGCAATTGGAGAGCCGGTACCTGAATTAAGAAACCTTCATGATGTTGTGCTGACTTCATTCGAAAATTGCGTTGCTCATTTACGTCCGGGGCTGACTGACAAAGAGGTCGACTATTTAATGCGTGAAAATATTATTAAGCACGGGTTTAATGAACAATCAGGAACTGGCACAGGTCATGGAATTGGGATAGAGGTTCATGAAGCCCCGTTATTCTCTGTATTAAAAGACAAAGTATTAGAGGAAAACATGGTAATAACCGTTGAGCCTGGTATTTATTTAAAAGGCTTAGGCGGAGCGAGGGTAGAGGATGTTATCCTAATTACCGAAAATGGCCGAGAAGTATTAACCCCATCAACGAAGGAGCTAGTCATTTTATAGCCCTAAGCTGTGTGAAATAATATAAAATGTAAGGGATGACAACTTATGCAAGAACAATATCAAAGTAGATTAAATGAGTTAAAGAAATACTTAGAAAATCAAAATGTCGATGTAGCGATCATTAAAGATCCGAAAAATGTTTTCTATTATACAGGTTTCAATTCTGATCCTCATGAAAGATTTATGGCTTTAGTCATGGATATTAATAAGGGAGATCAATATTTATTTGTTCCTGCCTTAGATCGGGAAATTGCAGAAAATGATTCTTTTGAAAAGAGGATTGTAACGATTTCTGATGAAGTAAATCCATATAAAGTTTTAAAAGACACGATTGGTGAAGGTGTTCATACAATCGGCTTAGAAACAAAAGTTATTTCTTTATATCACCATGAACAGCTCAATCTCTTTTTCTCTGATTTAAACTATAAAAATATTGGAGATTTTATTTCCCAGCAAAGAATGAAAAAGTCTCAAGAGGAATGCAGCAAGATTCAGACTGCCATTCATGTGATTGAAAAAGTAATGGCTGAAGGAATTAAGAAGGTCAAAGCTGGTATGACAGAGCAAGACTTTACGGCAGAATTAGAGTTTCTTATGAGAAAGTTTGGAGCAGCGGGTCCTTCATTTTCAACGATTGTTTTATCAGGAGAAAAAGCATCCTTACCACATGGAAGTCCAGATCAGAAAACGATCAATCAAGGCGACTTTTTACTGATTGATATGGGTGTCATTGTGGATGGCTATTGCTCTGACATTACTCGAACATTCGTCATTGGTGAGGAAACTGCGAAACAGAGAGAAATTTATGATATTGTTCGAAAATCCACAGAAGCAGGCGTAAATGCTTGTAAAGCGGGTATTCGAATTGGGGAAATTGATATTGCAGCCCGCAATGTAATTAAAGAAGCTGGCTATGGAGAATATTTTAATAACCGTGTCGGGCATGGTTTGGGGATTGATGTGCATGAAGAGCCTTCAGTCCATGAAAATAATGATTTAATAGTAGAAAGCGGGCTCCTGTTTACAATTGAGCCAGGCATTTATATTCCGGGATATGGCGGAGTACGGATTGAGGAAAATGTTTATATTGATGAAGCTGGCAATGGAAAGCTATTAACTTCATTTCCAACAGAATTGATTCGTATTGGCTAAGTTTCAAAGCAAAAAACCAGCATCGTGCTGGTTTTTTTGTTTTAAAGATCCATCTCAAGCTCCCAAATACGCTTTAATAATTTTATCATCCTCCCGGAGAACATCAGCTGTATCATGCATAACAATATTCCCAATTTCAATTAAATAGCCTCTATTGGCAAGACGAAGAGCAGCTTTTGCATTTTGCTCAATTAATAGAATGGTCGTTCCTTGCTTGTTAATTTCCTGGATAATTCTCATAATCTCTTGAACGATAATGGGAGCAAGCCCCATCGATGGCTCATCAAGCATCAACAGCTTTGGATTTCCCATTAGACCGCGGCTGATAGCAACCATCTGCTGCTCCCCTCCGCTGAGTGTGCCTGCTAACTGCTTAGATCGTTCCTTTAATCGTGGAAACAGGTCAAAAGATCGTTCAATTCCTTCTTTTATCCATTTCTTGTCCTTTCTAAATGTAAAGGCGCCTAGCTCTAAATTCTCAGTAACGGTGAGGCCGCCAAAGATCCGTCTTCCTTCAGGGACATGAATAATTCCTGATTCGACAATTTTATGCGGCTGAACCCCGACAATACTCTGATTATTCCATTCGATATTACCTGATTTTGGCTTAATCAATCCGGATATCGTTTTAAGGGTCGTACTTTTGCCTGCTCCATTGCTTCCTAGCAATGCAACAATTTCCCCTTCATTAATTTCCAAATTTATATTATTTAGTGCATGAATTTTCCCATAGTAAGAATTTACGTCCGTCAGTTTTAGTAGAGGCTTCAAACGACTTCCTCCTTGCCCAGGTATGCTTCAATGACCTTTTCGTTATTCAGCACTTCCTCAGGGGTGCCTTCTGCAATTTTACAACCATAATCAATAACCGTAATATGCTCGGAGATTTGTTTAATCAATGCCATATCATGCTCAATCATTAAAACCGTAATATTAAATTCGTCGCGAACTCTTCTAATCAGCTGAATTAAATATTGCTTTTCTTCAAAGTTTAGCCCTGCAGCCGGCTCATCTAATAACAATATTTTTGGTTGGGTGGCCAATGCTCGGGCAATCTCTAAATAGCGTTGGGCTCCATATGGGAGGTTCTTTGCAGATCTTTTCATATATTTGGTGATCCCTGCAAATTCAATGCAATCCATGGCAACCTGTTCTATTAATCTTTCTTCTTCTTTTTGGCTTTTTGTTTGAAACAAGGCACCCCAAACGGCCTGCTTCGTACGGCAGTGCATTCCAGACTTTACATTATCCAACACAGATAAGTTTGGAAACAAACGAAGGTTCTGAAATGTCCGGGCCATTCCTAAAGCCGTTATTTGACTAGGTTTTTTATTGATTAAGCTTGTCCCGTCCAAATTAATTTCTCCGCTGGTCGGACGGTAAAAACCAGTAATCATATTAAATACTGAAGTTTTTCCAGCTCCGTTCGGTCCGATAATACTGGATATAGAGTTTTTTTCAACAGTAAAGGATAAATCATTTACGGCAAGTAATCCTCCAAACTGAAGCTTTAAGTTCTTTACGGTTAATAAAGACATTCAATGGGCCCCCTCTCTTTCGAAGTAGAATTAAATAGATATGGTGTGTTTTGGGTCATTCGTTTTTTCATCATCGTCTATATCGGCCACATCCTCGGTTCCGTTTTTAGATGGCCATATTCCTTGCGGACGGAAGATCATCATAGCCACTAAGGAAACCCCGAATATTAAATAGCGCCAATCGTCTGCACCGCGCAGAACCTCTGGAAGAACGATGACTAGTACAGCACCAATCACAACACCTGGAATACTTCCAAGTCCTCCTAATACAACGGCAAGAAGAATCATAACTGATTGTAAAAAGCTAAAGCTTAAAGGGGCGATTGCACTCATTTTGACAGCGAAGATAGAACCGGCAAAGCTTCCGATAACGGCTCCAGAAGCATACGAAAGCAATTTCAGCCGAATTCGATTAATCCCCATAGCTTCTGCGGCATCCTCATCCTCACGAATATAAATCCATGCCCGTCCGATCCTTGAACGCCCTAATCTGTAAACAGCAATTATGGAGAGGATGGCGACAACTAATATTAAATAATAAAAGTCCTTTTGTGATGACAAAATATAGCTGCCAATGGCTGGCCGAGGAATACCATAAATTCCAGAAGCTGACCCGGTAATTTCCAAATTGGTAGCTAATATTTTTACAATCTCACCGAACCCGAGGGTAACGATGGCTAAATAATCACTTCTTAATCGGAGAGTCGGAGTTCCAACAACGACACCTGCGATAACTGCGCAAAGGAACGCTACAGGAAGCGTCAGCCAGAAGGACCAATGATAAGTGGTCATTAGTATGGCAGTTGTATAAGCTCCAACAGCAAAAAACGCGGCATAGCCTAAATCCAGCAGGCCAGTATATCCGACTACTATATTCAATCCTTGCGTTAGAACAACATAAAAAAGTACAAGGGTTAAGACATCTAACCAATAACTATTCAGAAAAAATGGAAGAACGAATAAGGCGATGATGGCCAGCAAAAGGGATTGTTTCTTATACTTTTTCATCACTACATCCTCTCCATTTCTTTTGCTCCCAGTATGCCTGTAGGCTTAAATACTAAGAATAGGATGAGAATTCCAAAGGCAAGTACATCTTTCCACGATCCGCCGAGGTAAAAGGTGCCGAAAGCTTCGATAATCCCAAGAACTAGACCTCCAAGCATGGCGCCTGTTATATTTCCAATTCCACCTAGAACTGCTGCTGTAAAGGCTTTAAGGCCAATGATAAATCCCATCATAAAGTTAATCGTTCCGTAGTAGACGCCTGACATGATTCCGGCTCCGGCAGCCAAGAATGCACCAATAAAAAATGTAAGGGCAATGATTCGATGTACGTTAACGCCCATTAAGCTGCAAGCTGTTTGATCTAAAGCAATGGCACGCATCGCCTTACCGTAAATGGTTTTATCAATAAATAAGCGAAGACCAATCATCAATAGTGCAGAAAGTACAATCATCCCTATCTGAGCAAAAGAGATTTGCGCTCCTAAAAACTGAAGTCCATCATTTGGCAGTTTAATAGGGTATACCTTGTAAGAAGCACCCCATCCGATCATAGATGTATATTCCAGTGATAAGGACACACCAATTGCTGTAATTAAGATTGACAGCCTAGGGGCAAGCAACAGCGGCCGATAGGCAATTCTCTCAATACCCATCCCTAGCAGTCCAACAATTGCCATCGTAGCAATGAAAACAATGCCAATACCTAATATTCCGGTATTAAACCCGCCATCACCCGTAAATAAAGAGAGAAGGGTAAACCCGATAAAGGCACCTATCATATAAAGATCGCCATGGGCGAAATTTAGCAGCTTAATAATTCCATATACCATCGTATATCCTAGAGCAACTAAGCTATAAAAGGCACCTATTACCAATCCATCAATTAGTATTTGTAAGAATATATCCATTATTATTCCGACTCTCCTCTGTGCGTAAATTTGGCGGATGTCTGAAGTGAATTTGGTGCTGTCCCACAAGGGGCGACCTTAACAATGCTTAACGTATAACGATAGACATTTAATTGTCGGCCCCTGTTATGTATAAGACAGCCCAATGCATATAAGAGGAATATGAAACGCTTGACCTAAAGTTTATACGTTCCAGTGATTTTTACTTATTTTTCCAAAGTGAAATCTCCACTTACTACTTTCATTACATGGTAGTTCGATTGATTTAGAGAGTTTTGGTCATTGAATTCAATCACTTGGCCGATGCCTTCGAAGGCTTTCGTTTCCTTTAGTGCTTTTCTTACATCTTCGCTATTTGTTGAGTTGGCTCTCTTTAATGCATCAGCTAATAGATTCATTCCGTTATAAGATAAAGCTGAGAATGGACCAGGTGATAAGTCGTTGTACTTACTCTTATATTCTTTAACAAACTCATCGGCTCCAGGAATAAAGTTCGCCGTAGGAGTAGCTGTTACTAATAAGCCATCTGCATTATTAGCTCCAGCGATATCGATAATATCTGGTGAATAGCTGCCATCTCCAACCATGAAAGATCCGGAAACGCCTTTTTCCTTAAATTGCTTGAGCATTAGACCGCCAGCTGCATAATAGCCGGTAAAAAAAGTACCATCAGGGTTTAGCGATTTTAGCTTAGTCATTAATGAGCCAAAATCTTTTTCTTCAGGATTAATAGCTTCGAAGCCAATGACCTTACCGCCATTTTCTTCAACAGATTTCTGAGCAAAATCAGCTAAGTTTTTTGCGTAAGCTGAGTTATCATGAATGATGACAATGTTATTAGCACCTTTGTCCTTGAAATAGTCAGCCCCTGTTTTGGCCTGATCAGGAACTAAACCATTAATTAGAAATAGGCCCTCATAGCCCTGTGCTGGTAATTCTGATGAATTAGCTGCTGCAACAATCATAGGGATTTTGGCGTTATTGAAAACACCTGATGCTGGCAATGTAGATCCAGAACAATATCCTCCAACAACTGCAGTTACTTTCATGGAAACAAGCTTATTCGCAGCTGTTGTGGCCATTTGAGGATCACAGGCATCGTCAGCCACTTCAAGCTTTAATTTTTTTCCATTAACTCCGCCATCATTATTTATTTTCTCTGCTGCCATTTGCATAGCGTTTAACATGTCTTTTCCGTCAGTTGCATTATTTCCTGTTACCGGCAAGAGGACACCAACTAAAATTTCTTCGGAATTGCTTTTTCCTCCACCAGAACTGCCTTCACTAGAACAGGCACTTAGGAAAATAGAGAGGACGAGCAATAGACCGATTGCTATCATGGAATACTTTTTCAAATGAAACACCCCTTTTATTTTTTTCTTTTCCAACTGATTTTTGGCTAAATGATTTTACAAATAAGGATAGAAACGAACTTTCACCTCCTTTAAAACTAGTTTCTTACTTCAAAGAAAAGGGAAAGCTTACTGCTCATTTGTGTGAGGAATGCTAAGATGTTATGATTTAGCCCTTTCTTTACTACTTCGATGATGTGTGTGAGGAATTGTAAATGATAGAAAAACTAGTGTATGTCTGAAAGTATATAATCTTCGGAAAATAATTACTAGTATAAATTTTGTTAAAGCGTGACTTTCTTAGTACATCTATATCGTTTTATGCCATTGGATTTGTCAAAGATTATAGACACTTTATAGGGAATTAGTGATAAAATTTTACTTTTTATATCCTATTGTCAAATAATTCAGACATCGATTAGCGGAATGTGTAAAAAAAATTTTACAATGAAATTTAACAAAAATTTTCTTATAAAAGTAATATTGGTTGTTTAATATTCAGCAGTTTTTAATTTACTACGTATGCCATTA
>NZ_JBALNX010000089.1:0-44166 GCF_036962035.1 Bacillus sp. JJ1773 | reverse complement strand
GTATAACAAAGAGGAAATTAAAAGACAATACTAAAAATACAGAAAATTTAAAAAGTATTAAAGTAAAGAACAAACAGTGTTTTATTAATGCTCTAGATATATACACCCACTGAATCCAGTCTTAGAAGATAAGAGATAAATAGGTTTGTGAATTGTTTCATGGCAGAATTGGGTTCAAAACTCTAGGAAAATAGAATATCTTTATGTAAATCATAGTACAAAGTTGTTCCTTTACGTTAACCAAGTTATCAGCTTTACAAGGTGGGATTTTTTTCATAACATATATTACGTGAAGGTTTACCTAATAAAAGGAAAAATAAAGTAAGTTCATCATGACCTTTTTCTATAAACTGTCTTGTTATTGTTACTTCTTAAGAAAAGGAGATAGATTAGTTGAATACAAATAATGATTCAAAAAATATGCATGGGATATTTTCAGCAGCGCGACAAATACGTGGTTTTGAAGACGTTGCGGAACAAATTCAAGACGCTATTTCGAGTGGGAGTCTAAATCCAGGAGATCGTCTCCCGAATGAACGAGATCTGGCAGTTGTATTTAACGTAAGCCGTGCTACATTAAGAGAAGCGATACGATCTTTGGAGGGTGCGGGAATTGTTGAAGTAAGCAGAGGAAAAAGTGGAGGTACATTTATAACCGATTCGAAATCTACTCATTTATCAAAAGCTTTTAATGCTTTAATTCGTTTTCGAGGAGCAACTATTGAAGATTTATCGGAATTTCGGGGAAGTTTTGAAGCAGAAACTGCATTTTGGGCGGCCAAAAGAAGAACTGATGAAGATGTCACAGAGTTATTAAGAATTCTAGAGTTGTATAAGAATGAAGCAGAAAATGGTTCCTGGGAAAAGTTAGTTGAACTTGATGTTTCTTTTCACAACCAAATAGCTATAGCTTCTAAAAATTCTATTAGGGAAGCGATTATGTTTGGCATTAATGAGGTCTTTAATAGGGCATCCCTTATGTTAGCAGAAGTTGCTGATAAACAATACCGTAAAATAGCGATTGATGAATTGTCCGCTATCGCAGCTGCAATCATATCTCAGGATCCAGAAAAAGCCCACCGATCCATGTCAGAACATGTAAAGCGTAATACAGAAATTGAAGTTTTAGAGCAAAAAAAACAATTGAATAGTGAGTATGATATTAATAACGATTAATACTATAAGTGAACTACAAGCTCAAGATGGAACTAAAAAATGTTTGTTCATTACTTACATTTTAAGAGGAACCATCATGAGTTTTTTATTTTTCAACATGTTATAATTTTCTGTAAATTTAGTATTGTCTTTTAATTCACTCTTTGTTATACTTTCCTCAAAAGGTAATACCATTAGTCCATTAAAACAAAAAACAAACGGGAGGTATAGAAATGTATGTACCTAAAGGAATTATTCCAGCTTTAACAACACCATTTAATGAGGATGGAAGTATTGATTTTATTAGAAACAAAAAGCTTATCAATCATTTAATTGAATCTGGTGTACATGGAGTAGTGGTAGCCGGAAGTACAGGTGAGTATACGTTATTAACTACAGAAGAGAGAAAGGAACTGATTAAGGAAGTTATCAAAGATGTAAATGGTCGTGTTCCCGTAATTGCTGGAACAGGTTGCCACAGAACGGAAGACACTATTGCACTTACACAATTTGCTGCAGATGCAGGGGCACAAAGCGCATTGATCCTAACACCACATTACTTGAAAACGACAAGAGAAGGAATTGTCGATTACTTTAAAGTAATTGCCGCAAATTCAAGTATAGGTATCATTGTTTATCACTATCCTGGAGGAACAGGAGTAGAAATTGATGCAGAACTAATTTATGAATTAAGTCAGATTGATGGGGTTGTAGGAATAAAAAACACAACAGAATTTGATATCATTTCTCAATCAATTGATGCAACGAAAGACGTTCCAAACTTTTCTGTTTTAACAGGTTATCAGCATACGTTACTGCCGACGCTTGCGATTGGAGGGCATGGAACAATTTGTGTTATTCCAAATCTTATCCCGAAGGAAATTGTTAAGATGTACGACCTAATAGTAAAAGAAAACGATGTGAAAGCAGCGGCAGAGCTTAATAAAAAATTGATAGGTCTTTACAATATTGTGGACGCAATTCCGTTCCCGGGGAACTTAAAAGCAGGGCTTGAAGTTCTAGGTTTTACAGGCGGCACCGTGCGTTCACCGTTAGTCCCTGCCACTACAGAAACAAAAGAAAAAATCCGGGAGAAATTGAGTGAACTAGGGTACGCCGTCAAAGAAACAGTATGATAGCGAAAGCTTGTGTACATTTAATAAATGAGCAGTATCTTTTACACGAATACGATTATTAAGAACAGCTAGTGAAAAATGGGTGCTTCAATACTATGGATACATAGATTTGAGCACCCTATTTGTTCAATGCTAGAGTTGCGTTTTCTAATGAAATACCTCTAATATCTCCTTCCTCTTAAGTGATAAATAAAGATTAATATGAAAATCGACTATTCATCCCACTTAATTAGCAAAGAAGCTTAGCTCCTAATTTAAACTTATCAAAATCAAACTCGTCACATAATATACATAATACACGTTCACTCCTCCCTTTCTTATGTAATACTCATCATATAATTCTCTCCCATCAACCGGCGACTAAATTCGCTGCGAAGTTTTATTCCTGGGCAATCAAAATAATAAGCTGTAGCAGAATCCTTTGAGTGATATCCAAGATTTAAAAACAGCTGATGAGGACAACGAAACAATTCAAGGCTGGCATTATCAAATGAAGCAATATCGACACGCATTAAAAGAACGTGGAATCGTCCAAAGTATGTCCCGTAAGGGGAATTGTTTAGATAACGCAGTCATAGAGAATTTCTTTGGCTTATTAAAGTCTGAATTACTATATCTCAAAGAATTCGAGAGTATGGAGCATTTTAAACTAGAATTAGAAAATTACATTTACTACTATAATCACAAACGAATTAAGGCAAAACTAAAGGGCATGAGTCCCGTACAATACCGAACTCATGCCCAAGAGGCTGCCTAATATTCGTGTCTAACTTTTTGGGTTCACTTCAAAGATTGGTCACTTTTCATTAAAACAGGACTTCTTTAAGTACCTGGTCTCTTATTTAAGGTTTTAAAGCATTATTCGTTACCAAATCATTAGGAATTCCAGACTTCTCTTCCAAAAAAAGTATTTTAGAGAATTCTGCTGACTAACAGGAGTAGAGTTTGAAAACTTTCTTCCTCTTCCATAAATAAATAAATAAACAAGGGAATATAGTGAAGAAATGTTTATTTCCCCTTATGAAAAAAGAGGTGAAAACACCTCAATTTAACATTGTTAAAAGACATACGAAATTTCGGTTGTTTTTCATCCATTGAACATCCTCACAAAACAAAAGTCTGGCCCTTCTATTATTTATCAATGGTAAATTTCGATGTATTAATAGAAAGCTTTTGTTCTAAGATATAGCCAAAGCGATATAATGTTGCTTCGTCAAATTCCCGACCAATAAACTGTACACCGATTGGCATTCCATCAGAAGAAAATCCACATGGTAAGGACAAACTTGGAAAGCCATTAAAGTTTGTAGGTGCGGTTAACTTTATAATCGACCAACGTATGTGTTGTCCTTCATATTTTTCTAGATCGACATGACGTTCATTAATTTTCGGTGGTAATATCGGCAAGGTAGGAGTGAGCAGTACATCGACTTCCTCTAAAGCCTTGTTAAACTCATCTTTAGCAAGTTGACGAGTTTGCAAAGCTTGTGCATATTCATACCCTTTTGTATCAAGTGCTGTTAATAGACGCTCTTTTACCTCGTCATCCCATTGATTTGGATAATCCATCAAATTTTTTTCATGAACTGCATATGCCTCGCTTCTTAAAATGGCCTTATGGGCTTCCGCAAACTTTTCAATGTTTGGTAAATCAACAGTTTTAATAGTCACCCCAAGATCACGTAATTCCTCAATGGATTTTTCAATAATGTTCCTTACCTCTCCGTTCAAATCATCGAAATAGTATGTTGAAGGTAGCCCTATTTTCATGCCTTCAATTCCTTTTCCTATAAATCGGGAAAAGTCTTCAGTATCGCGCTGGATTGAACTAGGATCATTAGGATCATACCCTGCAATAGAATTTAGAAAAATTGCATTATCTGTTACAGTTCGAGTTAATGGACCAACATGATCAAGTGTCCAAGAAAGAGGATAAACTCCATATTTGCTAATTCTCCCATATGTTGGTTTTATTCCAACAACTCCGCAAAAGGAAGCTGGTACTCTTATAGATCCACCTGTATCGGTTCCCAAAGATCCAAAGCCTAAACATGCAGATACACTCGCTCCAGACCCACTACTTGATCCTCCAGTTATCCTTTGTGTATCATAAGGATTTTTTACTGGGCCAAAAAAAGAGCGATCACCAGTAGGACCATATGCAAATTGATGTGTATTTAATTTTCCAATGATAATAGCTCCAGCTTGTTTCAATTTTTCAACAACGGTGGCATTGTATTCTGGAATATAGTCTTGATATATTTCAGATCCCATTGTAGTTCTCATGTTATTTGTATAAATTAAATCTTTTAGCCCTATAGAAACTCCGTGAAGCGGACCTCTGTATATACCTGCTTCTATTTCCTGCTCAGCTTGTATCGCTTGTCTAATTGCATCCTCTCGATCGACTGTAATAAAAGAGTTGATTACCTGATCAACATCTGCAATTCGATCTAGCAGCTGTAAAGTAACTTCTACTGGAGTCACTTTTTTCTCCTTAATCAAGTTAGAAATTTTCGTAATATCATAGGTTAATAAATCCTCTTTTGTTTTCAATTAGATTCACTCCTAATAAATTTTTATACTACTTAACCAACAATAGTGAAATCTGAGGGAAAATTATGACAGCAACCAGACCTATTATCAATATTGCATAGAATGGGACAACACCGCGTACAACATTTCCTACCTTTTCCCTTGTTATCCCACTTACCACAAACAGATTCAACCCGACAGGCGGCGTAATCATCGCAAGCTCCATGTTTATTGTCATAATAATTGCGAAGTGAATTAAATTTAAGTCAAACATGATTAATATTGGTAATAAAATCGGCAAAGTAATGAGAATGATAGAAACAGCATCTAGAAACATTCCCAATACAAAGAACATTAAATTGACACCTATTAAAAATACCCATACATTTGTAGAACTTGATTCAATCCAATGAGCCACCGTTTGAGGAATTTGTTCAGTTGTTAAGAACATTCCGAATATATTTGCTGATGCTATGATTAGGAAAATCATAGCAGTGATATTAATTGATTCTTTCGTGACGTTATAAAATAATTCAAGTTTCATTTCCTTGTATACAAACACAGAAATAATGATTGCATAAAGAGCCGCAACAAACGAAGCTTCCGTAGGAGTCATTATACCTGTATAAATACCACCTAAAATTAAAACTGGCAAAATAAATCCCCATAAAGCTTTTCGGGATTTTTTAATTCTCTCTGACATACTGGCTTTTGGCATTGTACCGTAATTTTTTATTCGCGCATTAATAATAGCTGAAATCATTAAAAGACAGCCTAAGAGTATACCTGGTAAAATACCAGCAGTGAAGAGGTCTCCAATTGATTGTTCGGAAACAACTCCATAAATAATTAGTGGGATAGAAGGTGGTAATAATATCCCAAGGGTTCCTGCGGCTGCAACAAGTCCCATTGCATACCGTTTGCTATAACCTGCTTCAACCATTGCCGGAATCATGACCGTGCCAATAGCTGCTGCTGTCGCTGGGCTAGAACCAGAAATAGCAGCAAAAATCATACAAGCTAGGATTGTTGCAAGTGCAAGTCCTCCTTTAAAGTGACCAACCCATGATTTTAGTGCTTCTATTAAATAGAAAGAAATGCCGCCCCTGGCCATTATAATACCTGCAAAAACAAATCCAGGAATTGCCATTAAAGCTGATGAATTAACGGATAGGAACATTTTTTCTATAACTGGATACATAGTGAAATCAATTAAAAATAATGCAAAAATACTCGATAATCCAAGACTGACAGCAATAGGAACTCTAATCAAACATAGAACAAAAAATGAAATAAGTAATACCACTGTTGGATTCATAACGGACCCCCATTCTACTAAATTGCATTTTTAACACTATCTTCTTTGTCATATAATTCCTTATGAGCTGGGGTACGAATTGCTTTGACAGTTCTTAATAGGAAATACAATGAAAGCAGCGCCATTCCGATTGGCATAATTAAGTAAGTAATCCAAATCGGAATCCCAACATCAATACTTACCCTCCCCTGACTTTGAGCAACATTCACCATTTTAATGCCCATGATTGTTAGATAAACACTAAACCCTGATCCAAGTAAGTTACTAATTATATTCATCACCTTTTTATTAATTGGAGACATCCTATCATAGACTAAGTCTACTACTATATGACGTTCATCCTTTAGCGCCATTCCAAAACCAATAAAAATAGAGGCAACCATTAGTGTTTCAAAAATTTCAGTTGACCAAGTAACCGGAGCATTAAGGACATAACGCATAAAAATACCATAGATACAAATAATAGACCCAAGAATAAATAGAATTACAGCTATTCTTTCCTCCACTTTCTCAAAAATCTGAAATACCTTTTTCATTAAATAGCCTCCTTTCCAAATAAAAGAAATATGAAACAAGATTATGGAAATAATTCCACAATCTTGTTCATCAATTAATTGTTGGCTTGTCTAGCAGCTTCAATATACTCTTGACCTATTACATCAGAAAATGCATCATAAACAGGAGCCCAAACATCATGGAATGCTTGTAGATCTTCATCGGATAGTTCCGTTATTTCCATATTTCCTCTATCTTTGATTTTCTCTAGGGCTTCCTTATTCATTTCTTTAGCAGCTTTTATTGCTGCCTCTGTAGACGCTTTTACACCGTCTTCAATAATCTTTCGTGTCGGTTCATTCAAACTATCCATAAATTCTTTGTTTACAAAAAACGCTAAGTCTACCCGTGCTTCTCCTGTAATAGTTAAATACTTCTGAACCTCGTCAAACTTTTTTGATTCAATGTTTACAAATGTATTTGTTTGACCATCAACTGTCCCTTGTTGTAGGGCAGTATAAAGTTCAGTGAATGGCATCGATACGGAGCCAGCCCCGACTGTTGAAAATACCTTTTCTAATACTTGACCACCTTGAGTGCGGAATTTTATGCCTTTTAAATCTTCTGGTGACTTAATAGGTCTAATGTTGTTTGTAAGATGCTTCGGTCCATTCGGCCACATTGCAAGACCATAAAGTCCATCTTTCTCAAGGCTTGATAGAATTTCCTTACCCTTCTCGCCTTCCCAGAATTTAACGGCCTCATCATCCCCTTTAAATAAAAATGGTAATGATGGAATATTAAAACGTGGGTCATCACCAACCAATTTCGCCATATCTATTTGCGTAAATTGAACATTATTTGCAACGATATTTTGAAAAACATCTTTATCTCCGAAAAGTTGTCCATTCGGATACACTTGAACTTTGATTTTTCCATCGGAAGCTTTTTCTATATATTCTTTAAATGCAAGAGAACCTTTATGTTGAGAAGTATTTTCTGCAACCTCATGGGCAAGTTTTATTGTTAAGTTCTGAACTTCATTGCCGTCACCGCTATTTGCTGAGTTATTAGCTGTTTCTTTATTACCACATGCTGATAAAAAGATTAATAAAGCAATTGAAATAGCTGTTAAAAGGTATTTCTTAAAACCTTTCATGAATAATCCTCCTTGAATTTAATAGATTTATTGTCTTTCTTACAAAAAAAATTTCTTTTACTAACACCTCCTTAATTGGGAGTCCTTTTTATAGATTTTTTTGAACATGATCATTAATGATTAAACAGAAATTGCCATTATTAACGTATTGCTGATTTCTGAACTATTCTTGAGTCTTTTTAGCTGGCTTCAGGCTCCCTATCTAACAGCTGTCGTCCGTCGACATATATAATATTTAGAATAATAAATATTATCAGAAAATTCAAGTTAAATATCAGATACATTATTATTAATAAAACAACAGGAGTTTATTCCCTATCTAACTCTATTTCGTTCGCAATGGCTATATGTGTGGCGAAGACTTGGAAGTAAAGGTTATTTGAACAATTATTAATAAGGATTATATGAAACTGCTAAGATTAAATTTCAGGTTAGGAAAGAGAAAAGAATCACGATACTCCTGTACGTGATTCCTTTTTCCCTATGTCTACTATTTTTCAAATAGAGTGGATTTAAATTTACTCTTTACCATTTATTGAAAATTTCCGCCTTAATATCTGTAATATTATATCCATTGGTTGGTACCATATCCTGTGGACAAGCAGAGATTCCAATAATCAGGTCTGAAAATGCTTTAAATACAACATAGTCTCCAGGTTGTGATTCTGGTTCAACGATAGCAGCAAAGGTGCCATCGTGATTGATTGGAGAGTTTTGGAATAAATTAAGTGGGTCTGGTATAAATCCATAATCAATCTCGTATTCTTTAAGAGCCTCTGCAAAATTATCCCGGCAATTTCTATGATTTTCAACATTAAAATCCAGTTTATACCGTTGTGGATCACAACAAGGATAAAGAGTATCATGCACGCCTATAGTATCTTCTACCATTTCTAAAAGGGCATTGCGATAGTTACTAAACAACTTATCACCCTTCGTAACGAAGAGCCGTCCATTCATTGTACGAGTATGTGCAGTAGATAAGTACTCATCCCTTTTATCTACACTTATTGCAATGAAGTCAGCGACTTGCTTCCCTTCTACGTCTATAACTTTCAAATATTGTCCTTTATTTAATTTAAATGAATAACCTGTTCCACCTGGAATTAAAAATTCTCTTTTTTCCAATTCATTTCCCTCACTTTCATGCATCAACTGTTTCACTCTCTACTACAGTGCTCTTTTTTGTTTCCCATTTTTTTGTGATGAATCCCAATAGATCGAGAATTATCCGTGCTGCTGTTTGGCCTGTCATTCCTGTAGGATCATAGGAAGGAGCTACTTCAACAAGATCAAATGCTACTACATCTCCGTGATTTGTAATGGCCTCTAATAATTCGTTTACTTCATCATAATAAAAGCCCCCCGGAGATGGGGTACCTGTTCCTGGACAAAGTGATGGATCCAGGCCATCTATATCCATTGTAAGGAAATAGCGACCACCTTTTGGAATACGGCTTAATACACCTTCAATCCCTATTTTTCTTATTTCTTTCGGACTCAAAATCACACTTCCGTAAGCCCTAGCATCATCAAAATCTCCTTTTTTACTGCTTCCAATTCCACGAATGCCGAGCTGAGCCATTTCATTAATATGATCCATTTCAGCCATGCGTCTCATTGGACTTCCATGACCATAACGTTGTCCTGATCGCTCGTCTGCCCAATCCAAGTGAGCATCTATTTGAATGGCGCATAAAGGTCCTAGTGAATCTAAGGCCTCTGCCACTGGAATTGTAATGGAATGATCTCCACCTAATACAACAGGGAATGCCCCTTTTGATACTATTTTCCTTATTGCTAGTTCAATATTTTCGAAGCTTTGTTTAAGATCGCCATGAACAATATCAACATCTCCACAGTCGACAATTTTTAATGGTGGTGCTAAAAACATAGTATCTCGTTCCGGATCGTAGGAACCTTCTAATCCAAAGCTATAAAGGGTAGACCCTTCCCTAATACTGCGCGGGCCAAAGCGAGTACCAGAACGCCATTGGGTTCCCATATCATACGGAACTCCAATAATAGCAATATCTGCATCCAGTTCATCTAGATTTGTACAAATCGGATACTTACCAAAGGAACAAATTCCTGTGAATGGTAAATTCAATTTTTGTTTAACATATTGTTTATTTGGTTCGTACATAATATCTCCTCCTCATAATCACTAAAGTTATTATTTATTTCCAAGCACGCTAGTCAAAAATTGGCGTAATCTTTCACTTTTTGGATGTGAAAAAATTTCTGCTGGCGGCCCTTCCTCCACTACAATGCCTTGATCCATGAAGATAATCCTATCAGCTACATCACGAGCGAAACCCATTTCATGGGTTACCACAATCATCGTCATACCTTCGGAGGCCAAATCCTTCATGACTTTTAAAACTTCTCCTACCAACTCGGGATCAAGTGCGGATGTCGGTTCATCAAATAACATTATTTTAGGCTCCATCGCAAGTGCTCTTGCTATAGCAACCCTCTGCTGTTGTCCTCCTGATAAACTAGAAGGGTATGCATCACGCTTTTCCGTTAATCCAACCTTCTTCAATAGTTTTTCTGCAAATTCCACTGCCTGTTTTTTATCCTTTTTGTGAACAAGCAAAGGGGCCTCAATTAAATTATTTATGACGGTTTTATGTGGCCAAAGATTGAACTGTTGAAAGACCATTCCAACTTTAGAGCGAATTTGGCGCAGGTTCATTTCATTTTTCCTAGAAGTGTCTTTTTGCGGAAAAATATCATCACCATCTATAGATATATTTCCTCCTGTTGGACTCTCTAATAGGTTTAGGCAGCGTAACAGCGTACTTTTCCCAGAACCACTAGGTCCAATAATACAAACAACTTCACCGTGTTTAATATTTAAGTCAATACATGATAATATTTCTTGGTGACCAAAAGATTTCTTTAATCCTTTTACTATAATTGCTTCTGTTTTCGTTAATGTTTCAGTCATTTTTCTCCCTTCTTTCATCAGGACAAAGTTTTAATATTCATATCCTGTTTTTTTATTATTAAGATTCCATTAGAGGGGGTTTTTTTAGCTCTCATATATTCAGTCGAATATCTCTCCCATCTCTTAAATAGTCCGGATAAGGTGGTGACCAGTGCCCAATATAATAGTGCGACCATCGTATAAACTTCAACGTAATTATATGTTTCGCTAATCGCACGCTGGCCAACAAACGTTAACTCTTGAACAGTAATAACTGAAAGAATAGCCGATTCTTTAACTAATGTTATGATTTGAGTAGTTAAAGGAGCAATAATGAGTCCTAACATCTGCGGAATCACAATTCTTGCCAAAATGGCTTTCTCTCCTATTCCTAATGCACGAGCTGCCTCAATTTGTCCTTTAGGAATTGACTGTATCCCAGATCGAAAAATCTCTGCAAAGTATGCCCCACCGTAAAGACTCAGCCCTAGTATCCCTGCTACCGTTGCACTTAGGTCGATACCAAATACCGGACCGACATAATATAAAAGAAAAAGCTGGATTAAAAAGGGGGTTCCTCGGAAAAATTCAATATAGACATTAGCTAAACCCGAACCCCATTTAGAAAACCTCATTTTAATCCAGCAAACAACGGCTCCTAACACTAAACCAAGCAGAAGTCCTATGAAGCAAATATATAAAGTAGTTAGAAACCCTTCTAACATGACTACGCCATAACGGGTTACCATCGTTACATCGAAAAACATTTTTCAACCTCCCTAGCGATAGATGGCCGTTCTTCTCTCTATAAATCTTGCTCCTTGTGAAATTGCTAGATTCATTAGGAAATATAATAATGCTACAGCAATATAAATTTCTGCCGGACTGTAGCTTGTGCTAACTATCTGCTGCCCAACACGAGTTAGGTCAACTACAGCTATTACAGAAACAAGTGATGAGTTTTTCAATAAAGTAATTAGCTCATTTGTAATAGAAGGGAGGATCTTCACAAACATTTGTGGAATAATAATTCGCAACATCGATTGCCGTTTGGAAATACCTAAGGCGACAGCTGCTTCGCTTTGCCCCTTTGGAATAGATTCAATACCTGCCCTTATTATTTCAGCTTGGAAGGCAGCTGTATTGAGGGCCATTGCCAATACTCCACTTGCAAATGCTGGGATCTCTATACCAAAGCTTGAAAAACTGTAATACACAATAAAAATCTGAATTAAGAAAGGAATACCTCTCATTAAATTAATAAATATTCGCGTAGGAACTTCTAAAAACTTGTTATTACTGAGCAAGAAAATGGCTAGTAATAATCCACATAATGTTCCAATGATTATGGCTAATATTGACATCTGGAGGGTAATCATGGCTCCCTTTAACAAAACCGGTAAACTATTGATAATTAAATCAAATTTAATATCCATACGCTCCTCTCCCTACCCTTTATTCTGGCAGGTAGCCGGAATCTGGAATTTCCATCGTAAATCCAAACCATGTCATTTGCATTTCTTCTAATTGTCCATTATCACGCAACTCTAAAATTTTACTATTTAGATATTCAAGAAGTTCTTTGTCTCCTTTTCTAACAGCCCAAGATAGCCACATCGGTTCACCAAATGTATCAACCATTTCATAAGTATCTGGATTCTTTTTCAATATTGTCGATAAATTCGCCTTTGTATTAATAACGGCATCAATTCTACCTGTCGCTAGTTCCTGATAGGCTTCAGGGTACCCAACATATTCTTTAATTTCCTTTACACCTTCTCCTTTACTTTTCAACTCCTCATTATATGCCTGTAATCCTTTTAATTGTCCGGATCCTAATTGTGTACCAACTACCCTCCCTGCAATATCTTCAGGCTTTTGTATCGAGGAATCCCCTTTTCTTTTTAGGACTGCTAATGTACCATCTGCAATCGGTACGGTTAGGTCATACTTTTCAGCACGTTCCGGCGTAATAGAAACTGAAGTTGCCACAAAATCGAATTTTTTTGCATCAAGCCCTGGGAGAATTCCCTGCCAAGGAAGATCCAGTTGCTCCAGTTCAACATTTAAATCTTTTACAATAACAGCCAGAATGTCAGATCCATAGCCTACTATTTTTCCATTCTCTATAAATTCAAATGGTTCAAATGCAGCTTCGGTTCCTACAGTAACCTTCCCATTCTTTTTAATGGCTTCAAGAGTGGAGTTGCCTTTTCCGGCATTGGAACTCGTATTAGAAGAGCTGCATGCACTGATAAACAAAACTAAAATCATCGTTATACTCATAATAAAGGCGCTCATTTTACGTGTACTTTTCACTATCTTTCCCTCCCTTAAATTCGGTATGATAAACAATCTGTTAGGTGATTTAGAATTTTGATTTGTTCTATGTCATCAAGATAAGGAATTTCTTTTCTTTGTTGAGCTACATAGTCTAAATTAACTTCTCCAACAATAATTCCTTCCTCTTCTCCTGCGGTAACAACAACAGAACCATTAGGAGAAATAATTTTTGAATGTGCAGCAAACACAACATTTTTATCCCTTCCCGCACGATTAGCTGCAATAATAAAAATTCCATTTTCCAAAGCTCGTGCACGAGAAGCAATCTCCCAAGCATATAATCTAGGTAACCCAAACGCAGATGGATAAAGTACTAGATCTGCTCCTTTAAGGGCTTGAATTCGAGCCCCTTCAGGAAAACCTATTTCATAACAAACTTGTAGCCCTATTGATCCTAACTTTGTTTGAAATACTGAGTAATCATCCCCTTTTAAAAATCGGTCCTTTTCTCCGTTCCAAAGGTGTATCTTCCTATGATGACCAACTAATCCTTCTGGACCAACAAGAAATGCAGTATCAAATAGCATTCCATGCTCATTGCCTTTTTCGATAATTGCTCCTGCAATATAAATATCGTTCTCTTGTGATACATTAAGTAATTTACTAATAGTCTCGCCATTTAAAGTTTCAGCTAGTTTTATATCTAAGTCCTCAACACAGTAACCTGTAGAGAATAGCTCAGGAAGTACAATGAGCTTTGCCCCTTGATCAATTGCTTGTTTAATATAGAGCATGACTTTCTCCATATTTGCAGCTTTATCACCTAATACGCATGACATTTGAACAACTCCAACTTTATAATTCGTTAGCAATGATTAAAATCAGCTCCCTGTTTATGACGTTTGCTAATAATACTTGCAAGTACTGTGCCAAAAATAAAAGCAAGAGATTGAGGGATCTCTTGCTTTTTTCTAAATATATTTATGCAAAAACGCATAATGATTTTATTATATTTTAAATATTCCGTAAATTTAGGCCGCCTTTGTAATATGTTTTTTTGCATAAACATTATGCATTTTTGCATTGAACTTTCTTAACAATCCTACTAATAGTGGATTGATTTACTTCTAATACTTTCGCAATTTCACTAGTGGTGGAGTATTTTTGAGTAGCTAGTTCCATCATTTTTTTTTCTAATAACGCCTTTGCTGTTTTAAGTGGTAATAGTTCTCTTACCTCAATAGCATGATCTGCGCTAACATTATCGTCTGGACTCAAAGTAAATGGTAAATCCTCTGTTTTTATCAACTGACCATCTGATAAAACGATAAGTCTTTCAATTGTATTTTTTAATTCTCGAATGTTTCCATTCCACGGATTAGAAAGTAACCTATGAATAACTTGATTTGAAAATTGTTTATTTAGATGATATCGGGCATTATACACTCCTTGAAAGTAATGTATTAAGGGGACAATATCTTCTTTTCGTTCCCTTAATGGAGGGAGATGCATTGGAATAATATTCAATCGATAATATAGGTCTTCCCGAAAAGTTCCTTTTTCAATTTCCTTAATCAAATCCCTATTTGTTGCTGCAATGATTCTAATGTCAACTTTTATTGCTACCGTACTTCCAACTCGAGTAATTTCTCTTTCTTGAAGAACTCGAAGAAGCTTTACTTGAAAATTCAAAGGAAGCTCTCCTATTTCGTCTAAGAATAAGGTGCCCTGATGAGATGCCTCAATTAGACCTATTTTTCCATCTTTAGAAGCTCCAGTGAATGCTCCTCTTTCATATCCAAACAGTTCAGATTCAATTAATGATTCAGATATGCTGCCACAATTGATTTTTACAAACGGTTTGTCCGACCTGCTGCTATTAAGATGTATAAATTCCGCTAAGCCTTCCTTTCCAACACCTGATTCCCCAGTGATGAGCACTATAGAGTCTACTTCAGCTACTCTTTTTGCTTGTTCCATTAATTTCTCCATTTTGGGACTTTGGTATATTATTTTTTCTGTAGTAATTGGCGTTACTTCATCTAACTGTTTCTTATACCACTTAATTAGGGACCGGGTTTCAGCCAGCTCTTTTTGAAGTCTCTCTATCTCTGTAATATCTCTTGAACCGCTAACAACACGCAAAATACGTCCATCCTTGTCCTTTATCGGTATCCCTGTTGCCAGAAGAATTCTTCCATTATTCGTTTTTTGTACAACCGAGACCTTCTCCTTACTTTCAAGTACAATTCTAGTCACGGAAGGGGAAAATATCCTCTCTTTTTCAAGCTCATAAACCGATTTTCCTATAATATTTTCACGCTTGATTCCTAATATCTTCTCAAGTGCTGAACTAACTCTCAATGTAATACCATTGCTATCCGCTACAAAAATTTCATCATATGTGGTTTCAAAAATTGATTTTAGATCTAAGTTTTTTTCTTCAATTTCAATTTGTTGAAGTCTATTTTTTTCCCGCTCCTGGACATAAATAGTAGAAAGTAAAGCTGTTGTCTCCATCCATCCAGAGACTTTACCATTAATCCTAAGAACAGTGACCTCAAAAAATTCACTTTTTTCAATCCATTGGGGCAGTAATTCAACATCAACAATCGAGCCTATCCTTTTCTCTAAGGAGGTAAATTTGTTTTGTTCTTTGTTCAATCGAATAAACTCAACTGTATCCAGTGTTTGAATACCTAAAAAGCAAATTTCCGGTAATTTAGATGATGGTTCTAATTTCTCTTTGAAATTTTGAAAAGAATCTAACTCCTGAAACCAAAGAAATTCACTTTTTATTTTTTGAAAATCAAACAAATTGTCCCCTCCTCTATAACTATCTTAAAATCTCCAATTTGATTTTTATATTTTATTATAGCAGATAAATTAGATTATTTTTTATATTCGTTTATTTATTGATTGCTATTCTCTAAATTTCCAATTAATCAGGATATTAATGAATTCATTTTGAGAACATCATGTGTCTTAACCGAGAAGGAGTTTGAAGATCTTTTATATATAATAAGGAAGAAACCCGTCAAAAGCAGGGGAGTATATCCGGAGGAAAAGTTCCGGAGAGAGCAAGCAATAATTTATTTACTTACGCATGCCTTCGTGTATATGAGCTATCCAATGTGAAAGTACGGAGCTCGCCGACAACAGCAACATTACGACAACGAGCAGGTATTTGAAGGATTCATACAGTGTTTTGGCGGATGTATTGGATTCTTTGTCGAAGTTTTAGAAAAAATAAAAGGATCTGGAATTAAATATCCAGACCTTTTATTTTTAATTAAAGGAATAATTTTTTTGCACTTGTTAAGATTATTAATACTTTTTTTGTAATTCAACTACATTTTGCATAGTCACCCATTAATGCCAATGCACTTATGCTTCACGTGTTAAGGTACAAGTGCTACCACAATAATGTAAAACTTTTCGGGTGCAGTAACATAGACAAATCAGTGAAGATCAATACGGTTAGTTCCCCCTCTGATTCACAACAAGTTTACCCAATATTTTCTCATAAATTATCTTTCCTATTCCGATTCTACTTCCTTTGTTAGTAAACTTTTTTCATAAAATTAGGCTTCCGTTTTTCTAAAAAAGCGGAGATTCCTTCATAACCTTCTGAAGTTGAGGCACTTTTGGATATCTCTAAGGACTCATATTCCATCTGTTCTAATAGTGAGTTATTAAAAGATTCATAAAGAAGAGCTTTGGCTTTTCCTAAAGCTTCTGTGGCGCCTTCTACGAGATTAATTTCAATCTCTTTTACCTCGCTTTCTATCTCTTCTTCTTTACATACCTTGGTAACTAACCCCCAAGATTCTGCCTCTTCAGCTGAAATCATTCGATTTAAAAGTGTTAATTCCAAGGACTTCTTCATTCCAATTAAACGAGGTAAAAAATAACTAGATGCACCATCCGGAGTCAAACCAGCTTTAGTATACGCCATAACAAATTGAGCTTTTTCAGAAGCAATCACTATATCTGCAGAACAGATTAAGCCTATTCCCGCTCCAGCTACGGTACCATTCACAATAGCAATTACTGGCTTCTTCATACTTACAAAATTGTTAATTGCTTTGTGTAAAAAAACGGTTACCTCTCTTAAATGAGCAGTAATGTTAGCCCCCGTATCAGCAAATGACGCAAGGTCACCTCCTACTGAAAAATGCTTTCCATTACCTTCTAAAACCACTACTTTAACTTCTTCGTTATTTTTATAATATTCAGATATCTCGTATAATTCTTTCGCTAATTCTAGTGTTATTGAATTCCCTTTATTCGGTCTATTTAACTTAATTTTTCCGACATTATTTGATATTTCTATAATCAATGTACTATAGTCTTTCACTTGATCCACCCCTGAGTAAGATTTTTTAAACTTTTACTACTTCACCTCGGTTTCCAAAGTTAAAAGCTGCTAAGTTGCCTCTATTGCTTTTTATTTGATTTCTTTGCATCAATGTTGCTTCTTTATCTATTTCTAGTGTCACTGGTTTAAGCACTACTCCATATGAAGATCTGGCTTTGTCAATGCTAGTTAATCCTCTTTTCACATCTAAACAAACCTTTTCTGGTCCACGTTCAATAGGATCTCCCCATCCACCACTACCACCTGTAATGAACAAAATTTGATCTCCTGGTTCAACTTCAATGTTGTCCACCTTAGAAGCCAACGGGATTTTAGTCCCATCTTTTTTAATTAGTAGTTTTGAAGATGAAGAACCTGGTTCTCCACCATTAATTCCCCAAGGTTGCAGAGTAGCACGATCATCATGAATGGAAACGGTACCACGTGCAAGGCAGGTATAGAGTTTTTCATTGCAATTTCCACCCCTATGGAGCCCAGCACCTCCAGAATCAATACCGGTACGATAGTATTCTACACGCAACGGATAATAGGTTTCGAGATACTCAGTTGGAATATTTACAAATGCTGGCCACCATGAGTGTCCATCAAGACCGTCACCTATTGGTCGACCTGGTAACCCTCCATACATAACTTCCATTAGATTAAAATAGTTATTCTCTTCATCATAGCCGGAGTAAATAAAATACGGACTAGTCCCATATCCAGCGGCAGGGCTATTCTGGGGTGTGTTAATAGATAGTACTCCGCTTAGCACATCAAACAACCGACTTAATGCGTGGGTACGACAACCAAGAGCAGCTGGTTCAATTGGTCTCATTAAAGTTCCTTCTGGTGTTTCTACGTGAAGTACATCATAGAAACCATCATTAAAATTGATAGCTGGATCAAATACTGAAATTAAGAAGGCACCAATAAACATTTTAAACATTGGTTCACTTAAAAAATAGTTAATCGGCCCAGGCGATTGTTTATCTGTTCCAGTCCAGTCAAAATAAGCTTGGTCTCCTTTACGCCATATAGTAAGCTTCATTTTAAAAGGACCATTCCCTAAACCATCATCATCAATGTAATCTTCGAACGAAACTGGTTCCGTTGGTAAAAAGTTTTGAATCAATTGACGCATCATTTTGTTAGTACGCTCTAACAATGCATCCAATGCACCAAAATAAGCTTCTACACCAAATCGTTCACATAGTTCTTTTACACGCTTTTCTGCTGTTCGACATGAGGCAACAATTGCCATTAAGTCACTGTAGTTTTCCATTGGCGTTCTTGTGTTAGCTTTAATAATTCTAATAATTGCTTCATTTAATACACCTTTATCATATAGCTTGACTGGTGGATAACGAACACCTTCCCCATAAATTGAAGTTGCCGTTACAGGCATACTAGAAGGAACTGGGCCGCCAACATCCATTACATGCCCGAACATTGATGAATAGCCAACAAGTTTATTTTCACTAAAAATAGGTAATATAATCATCCAATCATTAACATGAGAAATCGAACCTCCACAACTATATGGATCACTTACAAAAATAACATCGCCTTCATTAATTCCTTCTGGAAATTGCTTTACGACTTCAGGAACATGTGAACCGAAGTTTCCTACCACCATCTTACCTTCTGAATCTGTGATCATCGGGAAGCAGTCATGCTGCTCTCTGATTACTGGAGACATAGCTGACCGAAATAACGTTACATCCATTTCTTCTTTTATATTCTTTAAAGCGTTTTCAATAATGTCAACGGTAATGGAATCAATTTTCGTCATTATAAATCTCCTTTCTTAATAAGGATGTTCATATTTTTATCAACTTCCGCTGTGTAACCCGGTAAGACTAATGTAGTTGTATCCTTCTGACTAATGATAGCTGGACCTTCCAACTTATTCTTTGGCCTTAATAAATTTCGTTCATAGATAGGTGTATTAACAAACTCTCCATTGAAATAGGCCTCATGATCCTCGTCTATTATTGCATGAGTAGCGTCTTCAGTTCCTTCATCTGAAAGTGGGATGGACGGGGACAAAACTTTTCCAATTGCCACGGCTCTAATGTTCACAATTTCAACTTCTGTTTCCATCTTAAATCCATAAATTTGTTCATGGATTACATCAAAACGCTTTGATAAAATAAGTGGTCCTTCTTTTTCTAACTCTTCTATAGTCACCTCCATTGGGATCTCGTGACCCTGTCTAAAATAACGTACATCTACTTCAAACTTAATGTTTCGTTGCAACACTTGAACTTTTTCTTGTTCAAGCCATTCATCACATTCAAGATGAAGTTTATTTAATTCAGAAATGAGGATAGTTCTATCAAGTTGACTAATGGTTTGAATATATGTTTTTGAATACTCATTTCGAATATCAGATTGTAAGAATCCTAATGCCGATAACACTCCTGGTGTAGGCGGAACAATCACTGGGAAACTTCCTGTTAGTTTTCCTAGAGCATTTGCGTGAAGTGGACCTGCTCCACCTAAGGCAAGAAGTGAAAACTGACGGGGATCATACCCTTTCTCTACCGAAACTACTCGAGTAGCTCCATACATATTCTCATTCACAATATCGTATACACCTTGAGCAGCACGGTAAATATCAGTGTTTAACTTTTCAGCCACACTTTCTAGTGCTTTCTTTGCAGCCTCAACATTTAACTTCATTTCTCCACCTACAAGGCTTGGTGGTAAATAACCAAGTACAACATTGGCGTCAGTAACTGTTGGTTCTTTTCCACCTCGATTGTAGCTTGCTGGTCCTGGCTCAGAACCTGCACTCTGAGGTCCTACACGAAGTGCACCTGTTAGAGGGACATGAGCAATAGAACCACCACCCGCTCCAATGCTTACTACTTCTAGAGACGGAGATTTTACTGGAAAAACCCCTACTTTGGTTTCACGAGATACACGTGGTTTCCCATCAAAGGTTAACGAAACGTCAGTAGAAGTCCCTCCCATATCAAAGGAAATTACATTGCGATTCCCAGTCTGAATACCTATCATTGCAGATGCTGTAACACCACCTGATGGTCCAGAAAGCATTGTATGAACTGGACGTGAAGAAGCAGCTGGTATACTCATTAATCCACCATCTGAACGAACAATACTAATACGACTATTAAGTTTATGGTCCTTCAGTTTAATTTGTATATTACTTAAGTATTTTTGCATTGAGGGACGTACATAGGAGTTCATAACAGTTGTAAGTGTTCTTTCATACTCACGGAATTCAGGCAAAATATCATATGAAATGCTAACTAGTATATTAGGGTTAATTTCTTCAGCTATTTCACGAATCCTTTGTTCATGGGTAGGATTAGCATAGGAGTTTACAAGACTAATAGTTAAACTTTCAACTCCTTCATCGTAAAGTGATTGAATCTCCTTATATATGTGTTCTTCATCAAGAGCTATGAGGATTTCTCCCTGAGCAGTTATTCTTTCTTTTGCTCCTCTTGTATAAACAAGATCAGCAAGAGGGTCTGGTTTTAAAAACCCCATCCACGCACTGATAGGGGCAGGTGTCCATGATCTTGCAACGTGTAAAATCTGTTCAAACCCTTCAGTCGTTATTAGACCAACCTTGGCTCCTTTTCCTTCCAGGACAGCATTCGTTGCTACAGTTGTTCCATGAATAATTGATTGAACCTCAGAGATATCTACATTGTTTTCATCACAAATTTTCTTAATTCCATTCATTAAACCTATCGATTGATCTGAAGGAGTTGAAGGAGTTTTTGTTCCAATAATTTCACCAGTATTCTCATTTTGAAGAACAATATCAGTAAATGTTCCTCCTACATCAACTGCTACCCTATACATATGCTAATCCTCCTAAAATTAATAAAATCAAATATCTCTTATAAACCTTTAATATATTCGCATACCTCATTGACACTAATTACTTCACCATACTTAGTCTGTATGTCATATAAATTTGCTCGGTGAGCCTCTTGAGATCGATCACCTACGCACTCTTCAGGCACTATCGATCTGTATCCATGTTGAAGGGCATCAACAACAGTAGCTCTAATACAACCCGAAGTTGTACAACCTACAATAATAAGTGTGTCTATTTGTTTATATGAAAGGATAGAGGACAGTGATGTTCCAAAAAAAGAACTCGCATACTTCTTTTGAATAAGTGGCTCTGTTTCATCTCTCCTTTCAAGACGCTCATCTACCTTAATCCACTCACTTCCATGCAACAAACATTTCAGTGCTGGAACCTTATCAATAAAATATCCACCATCTTGATAATGAGGTTCATACACAACTGTAGTAAAAATCACTGGAATTTCATGAGCTCTTGCTTCATCAAGTAGTTTCTTAGTTCGGTTAATTTCATTATCTAAATTAGATCCAAGCTTACATTCTGGATCTGTAAAGCCGTTTATAAAATCAACTACTAGGACTGCAGGTCTCTTTCCAAAACTGATATTTTCTCCAAATCCTTGGAATTTCTCTGTCATGAAATCCTCCTTTAATAAATTTTTCGGTCTTGTAAATCTATCATTTCTTTAAAGCTTAATTTTAGTACGGCAGACTTTATAGTTTTGGTAGTGTGAAAAAATCTTTATTCTCACTGTAGTTTCCCGCGAGCCTGCCAAGTGGCTGTAATTTTTCCAGATTAACTTTATAGTTTCCTAAATAATACTCATCATCAATATGGTAATGGATCATCCTTCCAATAATTAAGTGGTCACTGCCAAGTTGGATGATTTGTTCTAGTTTACATTCCATGTGAATCGGAGCCTCCTTTACTCGTTTCGGTTTTACCAAATAGCTATCAATCGGGGTGAGTCCGGACGCTTCAAATTCGTTCACATGACTCGGAAGGTTCTCCGAGCTTTTTTGCATTTCGTTAACGAGTGGAGTCGTTACAATATTAATAACGAATTCCTTTTGAGAACGTATATTCACTAATGTATCCTTTTCCGTACCTTCTCGCTCTCCGACACCCGGTCCAATAGAAATACATAACATAGGCGGATTTCTCGAGGCTACTGTAAAAAAACTGAAAGGTGCGAGATTGAGCTCGCCTTCTTCCGAGGTCGTAGATACCCAAGCGATTGGTCTTGGTACAACCGCCCCGGTCAATAATTTATATACCTCTTTATTACCCAGTTTAGACGGATCAAATTCCATATTGTAAATCTCCTTCCAAATCAATATTTTGCATTAAACTGCGGCATTGCTTCTTTTATTTATAATGGAAAGGTAGCTTAACATTGTAAAAACAATAACCATTATCCCTGTGATCAGCAGCCATCCATTTGTAAAGCTTCCGGCTTGGTCGACCATCAATCCAAAAAGTGGAGGAACAATCATAACCCCGACCGAGCCTAAAGTTAAGCTAATACCACTTGAAATCCCTGATTGCTCTGGCGGTACCAACTCACTTGCAAGGTTCATCCATATTCCATTGAATCCCGAAACGGCGAAACCAAAAATCGCAATGATAGGCACCATCACCCAAAAAGAAGCGGAAGGGATAAATGCGATGGTCATACTCGAAACGGCTGTTAAAAAAGTAATCATCATTAAAATTATTACTCGTTGGCCATTTAACAAGCGATCGCTTATCATCCCCCAAACGATTCTCCCAAGTGTACCGCTTACTTCTGAAATCACTAGGAGCATTCCTGATAAAAACAAGGAGATTCCAAGCTTTTCATAGGCAAATAAAACAATATACGTATTTAAGCACATTTGAGAACCGTTCAACCCCATTGCACTTAAGCTTACGAGCATTAAAGGTTTGTTTTTCAGCATATTAAACATTGATTTATAGAAAATGCCCAAATCTGAATGAACCTTGGACTGCTTTTGTTCTGGCGGATCTCTATAAAAATAATAGGAAAGTACCCCGCCAAACAGCAAAAGAATACAAGCAACTAATAGGACAGGACGCCAACCAAACTTCGCACTCAAAGGAAGTAAAAGAAGTCCGGCAAGAGCAGAACCTGCAGTTACGCCGGTTTGCTTAATCCCCATAGCGGTACCACGCTGCCGGAGAGGAAACCAATAGACGATCCCCCTGTTTGTAACTGGATGCATAGAACCATAACCGACTCCACCTATCACCACAATTATTATGACCATCCAGAAATTCAAGAGAAAAGTCATTGATAAAAAGCTAATCCCTAAACATAAAGCTGCCACTAAAAGCAATTTCCTAGAACCTATCCGATCAGTCAGATATCCGGAAGGAATGGAGGCCATGGCCTGGCCAAAAAAAAGAGCCGCGGGTAGCATGCCAATTTGGGATTTTGATAAAGAAAGATCCTCCCCTATTAACAAACCTAGCGGCCCAATACTCCTCCCTACAAAGGCAACCATTAACTGAGCCAAAAATAGGAAACCTAGCATACGCCATGGATCAGCTATAGGAATCGTTCTATGTTTCACCATTAGATTACTCATAAGCTACTCATCTCTTTTTCTAAAGACTGACTCCCCATTACCCAGATTTACGTTACTGCCCTTTATGCTATTGCTCTTAATAAATTCAACGACTTTAAGTCGTATTACAGAATGCAGGCAACCGAATTTATTGCGATATTTTTATGACAATATATGAACCCAAACTCGGTTATTTTGAATTATGATAAATTCATTTTACGCTTACCAATCTTTAATTCGTTCTTTTCCTGCCAAAGAAGAAACAAGTAAGTAAAGAAAAATGCAATAAAAATAATAATGAGGATCAGCGCCAGTATTTTTGCCGGTTCATTAAGCGACATATAATGAACTAAACGGTGTCCTAATCCTTCATAGGAAGCAAACATTTCTGCCAATATTAATCCTAAAAAGCAAAGACTGAAACTCATACGAAGGCCGACTACTAATTGAGGCATAATTGCAGGGATAAGTATTTGCCTTGCTTTTTGCACAAAACTCATACGGTAGGACTTTGCTAACTTAAGGTAAATATTAGGAACCGTTCTCGTTGCTTCCATACAGATGATCATGATGGGAAAGATTCCGTGAAAAGCAGAGAATGCTACTCTTCCTTGAATTGTTAATCCAAAGATTAAAAGAAAAATTGGATATAGTGTCACTTTTGGAATCGAATATAATCCTAATAGCAAGGGAGAGATTGTTTTTGTCCAAAAAGAACTTAATCCAATAAAAAAACCAAGAGTTACACCCAATATGGCTGCAATTAAAAAAGAGATTAACAGAGTTATAAGAGTGTTACCCATATCCCCCAGCCAAATCGTTGCGTTTTTGCCTAAATCAGCAATACTTTGCCAAGGAGAAGCCATAGCTGGCGCTCCTATGATTTGATAAATAATCTGCCATAAAAGGATAATTACTACGGGGACCATAAACCTTCCAATTTTATACCACTTTTGATCTGAAGTAATTGATTTCATGAAACTCTCCTCTCTTTCAATGTAGGCTTTTTGTTAGGCTATTACATATTTCTTCTGTACACCTTATTTTCGATAAAGCCAAGGACGATATTAACAATTAAAGCGATCATGATTACAAGGAGAACTGAACCATACATCCCATTAATATCAAAATTGTTATAAGCATAAGAAATAGTATAACCTAATCCGCGAGCAGACAAGATAAACTCTGTTGCGAGCACACCAATAATAGAATAGGCCGCAGCAAGTTTAATTCCTGTGAAGATAAACGGCCATGCTGCCGGAAAATAAATATGCAACAGCATTTGGCGGAACGAAAGATTGAACGAGTATCCAACCTTTACAAGAACCTTACGAATTTCACGGAAACCAATTGCTGTATTAGTAATCACTGCTGGCATTGAAAACAGCAATCCTATAATAATGACTGGTAATTGCCCCACACCTAAAACACTAATAAAAATAGGATATAAAGCAAAAAAAGGAATCGCATAAAATAGCATTAAGTACGGTTGAAGAACATGATGAGCAAAATCTGAACGCCAAAGTATGATTCCAAAAAGAATTCCAAAAATCACCGCTCCAATAAAGCTAGCCAAAATTTCCAAAGCTGAAAGGCCAAAATGATTTATTACGTATTCTGGATTACTTAAGTTTTCTATCATATTCATAAACATCGTAGAAAAAGGGATAAAAGTAAATGGGTCCAGCCATAACATACGTGTAGCAATTTCATATAAAACTAATAAACTGGTGACTATGAGAATTTGGACAACTTTATGAAGACTCATTGTCCTACCACCTTGTTTTCCTTGTATTCGATTACTGATTTTTTCGTTAAAGATTCTTCCTCTAGGCTTGACCAGAGCTTTTGTGTGATTTCTGCAAATTCAGGAGTTGTCAAAGCATGGGCATCACGCGGTTTCGGCAGCGAACTTTCAATCAGATGCTTAATTCTCCCTGGTCTAGCGGACAAGACGACAATTTTATCTGATAACAGAGCAGCTTCCTGAATACTGTGAGTGACAAGCACTACTGTCGCTTGCGTTTTTTCTACAATTTTAAGGAGTTCTCCTCCTAGTATCAGTCGGGTTTGTTCATCTAATGCTCCAAACGGCTCATCCATGACAACAATTTCTGGCTCGGTTACTAATGTTCGCGCAATAGCCACTCTTTGCCTCATTCCACCCGACAATTGGTGAGGATATGAGTTTTCGAACCCTTTTAAACCTACGAGCTCAATCATTTTTTTTGCCTTTTCTCGATACTCTGCCTTTGGTCTACCCTGCATTTGAAGTCCAAACTCTACATTTTCTGCAACAGTTCTCCAGGGAAAAGTAGACTCTTCTTGAAAGACAATTCCAATGGACCTTTGGGGACCATTTACTGCTTCTCCTTTGATATTAACCGAACCCGAAGTCGCCTGCCGCAGTCCAGACAATACCTCTAATAATGTTGTTTTGCCACATCCGCTTGGACCAACAATCGAGATGAATTCCCCTTTCTC
This sequence comes from Bacillus sp. JJ1773, assembly GCF_036962035.1. NCBI lineage: Bacteria > Bacillati > Bacillota > Bacilli > Caryophanales > Bacillaceae > Bacillus > Bacillus sp. JJ1773. The sequence continues at coordinate 17,877 of NZ_JBALNX010000089.1, read as the reverse complement.
GACTGTAAAATTAATATCCTGTAAAGCGACTACATCTTTTGAGTCGCTTGTATACACTTTTGTCAGATTCTCAACTTTCATTAATGGTTCAGCCATATGTATCCTCCCCTTTGTTCTAAGATTTATAGTAATTACAGCGGTTATTCAAAAAAAGGAAATCATATCTAACCGCTGTAATCATTAATGAACAATTATTTATTACTTTCTAGTAAGGATGGATCCAATCGTTGGTCTTCAGGAATGAAGTCCATGTTCAAAATTTCTTCCCAGACGATTTCCTGACCCTCTTTTAATGTATTGGCAAGTTTCATACCCTTGATTACATTATTGATAGAATCTACTTCGATTTTGCTACTCCAATGTTTCGCTTCCTTTAAGCTGATAATTGCGGCTATAGAAGCTGCTTCGTCAATTTCTGCGGACTTAGCAAAAATCTTACCTGCTTCTTCAGGATTAGCGTATGTCCATTCTACCGATTTCTGATAGGCAGTAAGAAAGCGTTTAACAAGATCTGGGTTTTCCTTAATCACCTGCGGACTAGTAATAATCACACTTTGTTGGTAATGAGGAACAAGGTCGGATACGCGTAACAATTCATTCCAGTCATCTTTTTGAACTGAATAAGCCGGTTCTAACAGTAGTGATGTGTCCACTTCTCCTGCTTTCAATAATGTTAACCCTTCACTCACCCCACCTGAAGCCACTAGTTTCAATGATTTCGGATCAATTCCTGCAGCATCAAAAACAAGTTGGGAGGTAGTCTCTGTCACTGATCCTGGATTCGTAAACGCCCATGTTTTCCCAACAATATCTTCAATTTTTTTAATATCTGAATCTTTTCGTGTAACATAAACTACATCACCGACACTTTGTACTCCTCCGCTTACAATTTTCAACGGGGCACCCGCCAAATATGATTGGAAGACTGCAGACGCAGACACATCACCGAACGGAAGATCTCCAGATAAAACATTCCTTACTGTAGTTCCTCCACCACTGCTTCCAATGATTTTATTAATTTTAATTCCTTCTTCTTCAAAAAATCCTTTCTCCATTCCTACATCGTATGGCACTGCATACAAGCCAGTCGGGTAATGCGTAACAGAAATATCAATTTCATCGATTTTTTTCTCACCTTTACCATCTGTAGTTGTTTCAGTCGCTGAGTCTTGTGTATTACACCCTGCAGCAATCAACATTAGAGACAAACTCATAGCAGCTAACTTACTCAAGTTAATCATTTTTTTCCAATTCATAATAATCCTCCTCATTTTTTCAGGATAAGAGATAATTTGTATTGCTGCTTTGTTCTTTTTGATTTGAATAAATTGATTCCAACTGGCTTTTAGGTTGTTTTCCGCTTACATTAAGAGTTTTGTATAAACATATTGGAATCAAGACGATAATAGATACCCCTGTTTTTTTCAAATAAGGCAATTTGTGTTTCAAATTGTAAGGTAGAGCCGATTTCGTCCAGTCCTTTAATCAAGAGCTCTTTTCGGTATGGTGTTATTTGAAAATGACCAATAAATCCATCATTATCTGTTACAATTTGATTTTCTAAATCTATCGATAGCTGGTAACCATTTGAGTCGGCCGTTTTTTGAAATAACTGCTCCACATCTTCTTCCCTTAATTCGATTGGCAATATCCCGTTTTTAAAGCAATTGTTATAGAATATATCCGCGAATGTTGGCGCAATAATCACTTTGATGCCATAATCCACTATTGACCATGGAGCATGCTCTCTTGATGAACCACATCCGAAATTTTTTCGGGTAAGTAAAATCTGAGAATTTCGGTAAGGATCCTTGTTTAATACAAAATCTGATCTTTCCTTTCCATTTTCATAACGCCACTCATAAAAAAGAAACTGACCATACCCTGTCCTTTCAATTCTCTTTAAAAATTGCTTTGGAAGAATCGCATCTGTATCAATATTGGATACATCCAATGGGGCTACGATTCCAGTGAATCCAGTAAAAGACTTCATTTAATCCTGACCTCCTTATTCTCTTTAGTCGGCCAAGTTCTTACATCTACAAAATATCCAGCAATCGCTGCAGCCGCTGCCATCTCTGGACTAACCAAATGTGTTCTGGCATTTCTGCCTTGTCTCCCCTCGAAGTTACGGTTTGACGTTGAAGCACATCGTTCCTCGGGTAACACATTATCGCCATTCATGCCAAGGCACATGCTGCATCCTGCTTCTCGCCATTCAAATCCAGCTTCCAAAAAGATTTGATCTATTCCCTCTTCCTCAGCCTTCTTTTTTACAAGCTGTGAACCAGGAACCACTAGTGCTTCTACATGACCGGCTATCTTGTAACCGTTTACGATTTTAGCTGCTTTACGCAAATCTTCAATCCGACTATTTGTACAGGAGCCGATAAAAACTTTATTGACTTTAATATCTGTTATCGGTTCATTGGGTGTAAGTCCCATATAGTGCAATGCCTTTTCTGCTGACCGCAATTGACTTGTAGGAAGCCCCTCCAAAGAAGGTACCCTTTCAGTTATTCCTACAACTTGACTGGGATTCGTTCCCCATGTTACTTGAGGAATCACTTCAGTAGCATCAAATTCAATTGTTAAATCAAAGACCGCTTCTTCATCGGAGTATAATTGTTTCCATTCAGATAAAGCCTCTTCCCATTCAGTTCCTTTTGGCGCACAAACTGTTCCTTTCAGGTAATCAAATGTCTTTTCATCTGGCTGGATTAATCCTGCCCTTGCACCCATTTCAATGCTCATATTACAAACAGTCATCCGTTCCTCTATCGATAAATTATGTATCGCTTCCCCGCGGTACTCAATCACATATCCAGTTGCAAAATCATGTCCGTATTTCCCTATAATCGAGAGAATCAAGTCTTTTGCAGTCGTTCCCTGAGGAAGAGTTCCCTCTATATTGATTGCTAGTGTTTTAGATTGATACTGTTTTAAAGTTTGGGTTGCCAATACATGTTCTACTTCACTCGTTCCTATCCCAAAAGCAAGGGCTCCAAAGGCTCCATGAGTTGAAGTATGGCTATCACCGCATACAATGGTTTGTCCAGGCTGGGTAATACCTAATTCTGGAGCAATGACATGAACAATACCTTGATATCTGCTGTGTAAATCAAAAAGCTGAATTCCAAATTCCTTACAATTTTCTACAAGTGTTTCTACCTGTTTCTTTGCTACTTCATCGCTAATAGGCAAGGATCGGTTTGTTGTTGGAATGCTATGGTCCATTGTCGCTAAAGTTAAATCCGGTCTTCTCACTCTTCGTTTATTGATCCTTAAGCCTTCAAATGCCTGTGGTGAAGTTACCTCATGAATTAAATGTAAATCGATATATAGAATTGATGGCTGATTTTCCTCTTCGACAACTATATGTTTTCCCCAAATTTTTTCATATAAAGTTTTTCCCATTATTCAGCCCTCTTAAATAATATTATTATTCTGTAATTCCTTTATTCTTTCATCATTAAAACCAAGTAACCGTTTGTAAATTTCATTATTATGTTTTCCCATCATTTCAGGACCTAAATGTTTGACTCTACCTGGGGATCTACTTAATTTTGGAACAATTCCCGGCATTGGGAATTCTCCAAGTTCAGGATGGTCAAGTTTAATAATCATTTCCCGTTCCCTGTAATGAGGATCTTCTAAGATATCTTTTGCATTATAAATAAGTCCTGATGGCACGCCTTTTTCCTCTAGTATGGAGAGAGCTTCTTTTGCTGGAAGTGTTTTTGTCCAATTTTCAATCATAGAATCTAGTAGCTTCATATTCTCTGCCCTTGCATGGTGAGTTGCAAAACGTGGGTCATCTGATAATTCAGGCTGTTCCATTGCTTCACAAAGGCGACGGAATACTCCATCTGCGTTGGCACCTATGACAATGTAAGTTTTATCCTTTGTAAAATAGATATTTGATGGAGCTACACCCGGAAGGATGTTCCCCATCCTTTCCCTCACATAGCCAGCAAGTAAGTAATCTGGAATAATGCTTTCCATTATTGAAAATACAGATTCATATAGAGCAGTATCGACTATCTGACCTTTTCCGGAATGATTTCGTTCATGCAATGCAACTAGGCAACCAATGGTTGCGTAAAGAGCAGCCAATGTATCTCCAACTGATACACCAATCCTTGAAGGCGGTCGATCAGAAAAGCCAGTAACATATCTCAAGCCTCCCATTGCTTCACCGACACTTCCAAAACCTGCACGATGTTTGTATGGCCCAGTTTGGCCGTAACCAGAGGTACGAACCATAACCAATTTAGGGTTAATTTCAGATAACTCTTCATAGGATAGATTCCATTTTTCCATTGTACCGGGGCGAAAATTTTCTATTAGAACATCAGCTTCTTTGACCAGTTCCTTTAAAACTTTCTGACCTTCTTCCTCTCGTAAATTCAAAGTAATGGATTTTTTATTTCTTGATTGAATAGGCCACCAAAGACCTACATTATCCTTAGACTTCCCCCAATTTCTCATTGGGTCAGCCTTACCCGGCGGCTCAACTTTAATGACTTCAGCCCCAAAATCACCGAGTAGTCTTCCAGAGAATGGTCCAGCTAATAGAGTACCAAGCTCAATGACACGTACATCCTCTAATGGCAATCGTTGTTCGGCCATCACAGTCCCTCCTGTCCACACTAAAAGATCATTTCTTTATAGTTAGAATTTTCCTATTCTTGTATACAAATTTAATTCTCTGTATACAAAAAGTCAATATAATATTCTAAATTTTTTAATTTATTGCATTTTACTGAATGTTCATTGAATAATATTTTCATTTTGTATACAATTGATTAGAGGTGTTAGCATGGATGCATACGAATTTATAAAAGAGGCTATTATTCTTGGAGAGTTTGAGCCCGGTATAAGATTGGCTGAAGAATCGCTTGCCAAGCAAATGAACTTAAGTAGAACTCCTATCAGAGAGGCAATAAGACAACTTGAAGCTGAAGGTCTTGTGATTCCCCTAAAACGAGGAGTAGGAGTAAGGCATTTTACAAAAAAGGATATTCAACAAATATACGACTTAAGAACACTGCTTGAAAGTTATGCAGCCGGTCAAGCCGCCATTCATAGAACTCAAAATGATATTGATAAAATGGAAAAAGCAAATGAATTATATGAAACAGTAATAGACCAATATGTTGAATTTGATATGTTCAGTATTCGAAATATAGTAGATGTGAATCAAAAGTTTCACGAGGCAATATTAGATGCCTCGAAAAATTCACATATTCATTTTCATCTTTCTAAGGTTATCGTTATACCAATTGTTTTTCGATCATTCTATTGGTATAACAACTTTCAACTTAGACAATCTCTAGAGGTTCACAAGACCATCCTTGAGGCTATCAAAAATAAAGAATCGGACCGCGCTCGAATTGCGATGCATGAACATATTTTCCAGGGACGCGACAATGTTTTGAAGAACTTAGAAAAAATAAAAAATAATAAACTATTAAGGGAGGAAGTAAAATGATTGAAATCTGTGAAGTGGGTCCCCGTGACGGTTTACAAAATGAACGCAAAATAATTCCTACTGAAACAAAGGTTGAATTAATTTCAAGGTTGTTAGATTCAGGAATTCGTAATATTGAAGCCGTATCCTTTGTAAATCCAAAAGTTGTGCCACAAATGGCAGATGCTGAAGAATTACTTAAACTACTGCCAAAAAGAAATGATGTCCGCTATGGAGGCCTTGTCTTAAGTCGCTCCGGTCTTGAACGCGCTCTCCAAACTGATGTGAACTTTTTGCATGTTGTCACCGCAACGAGCGATACATTTAACCAAAAAAATGCAAAAAGGACCGTTGAACAAGCGGTAAATGAACTTTCGAAGGTTATTAAGGAAGGCGTAGAATCTAACAAGGGGGTTTCTGGAGTCCTCGGTACCGCTTTTGGATGTCCATTTGAAGGTGAAGTACCATTATCAAGGGTTTTAGATGTTACGGAAAAGTTTTTGGAAGCCGGTTGTTCTGAAATCACCCTTGCAGATACAACCGGTATAGCTAATCCACTACAAGTACAAATCGTAATAAAAACTTTTTTTGAACACTTTGGCAAGGATTTATCCCTAGGACTTCATTTCCATAATACACGAGGCTTAGGCCTTGCCAATACACTCGCCGGCTATCAAGCAGGTGTACGAAGATTCGATTCCTCTATTGCCGGACTTGGCGGATGCCCATTCGCACCAAAGGCTGTAGGAAATGTCTGCACTGAAGACATGGTCAACATGTTGCATGGAATAGGTATTGAAACTGGTGTCGACCTTAAACATCTCCTTGAAACTGCCAAGTGGATGGAAAGCAAAATGGATCGTCCTTTAGATGGAATGCTAATGAAAGCAGGAATTGCCTAATTAGATTGACAAACCTAAAAATAGCTATCCACTTAAGAAAAAGCGGGTAGCTATTTTGGCATATAATAAAGGGCATACAAGTATGCATTACAGACTCTCAATATTTTAATTAATTATTAAAGCAGTGTAGAGGATCATCAAATGACCGGGTTCTCTTGTTGTTAGCTCTTTCTATCTGTTTTTTTTGCTCCTTTTAATTCTTCACTTCTATCTAATTTTTTCCTCATACTCTTTCCTTACAGATGAAATTTCATAATAAAACTCTTTAATTTTTCATTGATTCCTCATTAACCTTCAACAATTTATCCTGATAATTTCTTTTAGATTTTAGCAACGTTGTATCTTTCTTTGGCCACATCACGAATTGTTGGGATGACCATCACTCCCTATATTTTTACGGTTCCGGTTCCGTAGATTAAAAATTCTAATAATATGATAATAATATTTATGAAAACGGTTCCGTAAATATTCAATACATTAAACATAGAAATACCGTAAATAATAAGTTACGAGAATAATGGGTCAATTTCGTGGGAATGTAGAAACCTTTATGAAATTCATCAGTAATATTTCTTTAATGAGAGTGTTAAAGCGAACATTGTAATTGTAATAACACTTGTCCTAAGAATAAGTTTATGAAAGATGATTTTAACATTCGAAACTAATCGTAAGAAGAATTAAATTGTAGATTTAAGAGGTGTATTTACACTATCCGATGTGATTTGGAGAAAAATTTTGAATCATAGATTAACTGGTTAACAGAGTATTATATTCTTATACGAATAAAAGGGATCTGTTACATACTTCCCATAACCACAACAGCCAGCACCCATTAAAAGATGCTGGCCCAAAAAACTATTTCTTCAATCTCTCTTTTATATACCTATATCCATTATTAACATGGAGCTCCATCGCTTTTTGCGCTTGCTCTTTATCACCATTTTTGATTGCACTGACGATTTGAAGATGTTCATAATAGATTTCGTTTCTTCTTTGCTTACTATAGGAAGACATATTGCGGTTATGATAAATCACATCATTTAACTGCCCAAGTAAGTTTGAAAGGGTCTCGTTTTGAGCGTATTCTAATATGGTATTATGGATTGTGGAGTTTATTTCAACGTATTCAGATAGATCATCCATCTCTTTAGACTCTTCAACTAAACTTTCAAGCTTCTCTATTCCTTCACTATCTATAGTTTCAATGGCTAATTTAATGGCTAATCCTTCTAACGACTCACGACATTGGTATACTTCGATCAGCTCTTGTCCAGAAAACTCTTGCACGATGGCTCCTCGCCACGGGATAATTTTCAATAGCCCTTCAGAAGCTAACCTGCGAAATGCTTCTCGGACTGGGGTAGTACTGACGTTCATTTGTTCCCCAACTTTTGTTTCCGTTAATCGAGTGCCAGGTTCAATATCCCCTTCGATAATGGCATGTTTAATGTTCTCATATACCATCACATTTAATGGCTGCCTGCCCACTGATTTAATTTTTGAAATGCTCATATTCTTCTCCTTACTAAAGACAATAATTTTCTTTAGCTATTTAATCATTTTAAGTGTTTCATAAAGAGGGAACCCATTAGTTTTTAATTAATAGTACAGCATAAAAACATTCATGCTTAAATCTTTTTTAAATCTTAAAAATTATAATTGAATTTTCCCTTCAGCAACAATCAGCTTCCCATCTATGAGTATCTCTGGAGTTTTAGCCACTGCATCTAAATGAACACCAGCATTTATTCTTCCACCAAAGGAAATATTCGTTCCGAAAGCAATGTGACATGTGCCGTATACTTTTTCATCTTCTAAAATATTTCCTGTTATTCGTGCAGCACGGTTCGTCCCAATTCCAAACTCACCTAAGAATCTTCCGTCTCCATCACCTAATAACTGAAGTAATTTTTGACCTTCTTTTCCTTCTGCTTCAATAAGTCTTCCATCTTTTATTTTTAATAGAATTGGACTCTCTACTTTTCCAATATCAGCAATCGACCCATCAATAATTATTTCTCCGTTAGCAGTACCTTCGACCGGTGCAAGAAACGTTTCCCCAGAAGGTAAATTCCCGGAGTCTCCAGGATTTAATAATAGCCCATTGCTCGCTTTACTTTTTCGACCATCTATAATAAAAGATAATGTTTTATCAAATGTTTTTATCACGACTTCTTTTCCCTCATCTAAAACTTTCGCAAGCAAATCACCATTTCTCTTCACGTCCATATAATCTGCTTTGAGCGCACCCTCAACTAACATGTCCAGCGTTAATCCCGGCATAGTTGCTACCCGAGTTTTATGTTTTGCGGCTTCTATTCTTGCTTTCGTGTGAGATATAGAATTTTCCGTAATACAAAGAGCAACATCAACCATTTTCATCGCTTCGGCCACAATACTCGGTGGCTCCACACCCGATTTACTACTTGGTTCAAATTGAACAAGAACCGTTTCAGCTCCAATTTCTTTTCCAGCTTTGTAAAAAATCTCACCTAATTCTTTTTTAGTAGAATCGATGACAACGAGCAGCTTATCACTTTCTGTTACATTTACATTATTCTTAAGGACATTTTTTGCGATTTGGATTGTTTCGATTTGTTATCTCACCTTTACTCGTAATTGTTTATCCGCTTTTGTTAATACTTCGACTCCGTTCACAGTTACTAAAACATCATCTTCTATACGGACTCCGCCAATTTCAGGAATATAAATTCCGGGTTCAATGGTAAACACCATGCCTTGTTCAAGTGCATCTATATTGCCTTCATGTATGGAAGGATATTCATGTAAATCGAGTCCTAATCCGTGACCAAGGCGATGAATAAAATACGGCCCATAACCTTGTGATTGAATATAATCTCTTGCAATTTTGTCTAGTTCTGATATTTTAACTCCAGGCTTAACAGCAGCTATTGACCTTTCCAATGCTTCCCTGACTGTTTCATATATATGAATCATTTTTTCTGTTGGTTCACCTAGCACGACCGTTCTTGAAATATCTGCAACATATCCTTCAATGCTCACACCCATATCGAATAATACAAAAGCATTTTCTTTAATGGGTTGTGTACTCGGCTTTCCATGAGGGAGCGAAGACCGTTCGCCAGATATGACTTTCACGTCAAAACCTAATTTATCCGCGCCTAATTTTTTCATTTTATATTCTATTTCAAGGGCCAGCTCTTTTTCGGTTATTTTAGGATTTAAAAGACTAATGCCATATTCCAAAGCTTCTTCCGTTATCGAAATAGCTCGTTTAATTTTTAATATCTCGTCAGCGCTTTTTATTTTCCGTATTTGATCAATCCAGGGACCGATATCAACAGATGCAATATCTGAGACATTTTGAGAAAGCTTTCTAAACCTTTCTAGTGTCCAATGATTTTCTTCTAAAGCGACTTTACTGCTATTTATTAATGTTTTTAGTAATAAATAAGGGTCTTCATGATCATTATAATCCACTACCTTTGTTACTTTTGCGATTTCAGCTCCCTGTCTGTCCAAGCTCGGTACAATCAAAACATCCTCTCCGGAAGCATTGATAATTAAAGCCGTTAGCCGTTCACGAGGATTACTGTAATAGCCAGTTAGATAGTAAATATTTAAATTCGAAGTAATAATGGACGTTTCTACTTCATGATCCTTCATATGAGAAAGGATTTTATTCTTGCGTTGATCATACATGTATAGTCACCCCTATTAATTTTTGTTTGCAATCGGATAATGACATGCCACAAAATGCCCCGATTCTTGCTCCGTCAATTGAGGAACTACTTCTTTACATTTTTCCGTTGCATACATACATCTAGTGTGGAAGCTGCATCCGGACGGAGGGTTAACAGGACTTGGAATGTCTCCTTTTAAGATAATCCGTTTTTTCTTATCTCTCATTTCGGGATCCGGGATCGGTACAGCAGATAACAATCCCTCAGTATACGGATGTTTTGTATGATTAAATAGTTGTTCTTTATTTCCGATTTCAACGATTCTTCCTAAATACATGACTGCGATCCGATCACTCACATGCTTGACGGCTGGAAGACCATGTGCGATAAAAATATAGGTTAAGTTATACTCTTTCTGTAATTTAACTAATAAATTTAATATTTGTGATTGAATCGAAACGTCTAATGCTGATACAGGTTCATCACAAACGATTAATTTTGGGTTTAAAGCAAGTGCTCTTGCAATTCCTATCCGCTGCCTTTGCCCACCGCTAAATTCATGTGGAAACCGGTATGCATGCGCTTGATTTAACCCGACTACCTCCATCAATTCCAACACACGATCATATAAGTCTTTACCTGACAAAACATGATGACTAATTAATGGCTCAGCAATAATATCAAAAACTCTCATTCTCGGATTTAATGAAGAATATGGATCTTGGAAAATCATTTGCAAATCTTCTCTCTTTTTGCGCATTTCTTCATTTGACAGTTTACTTAAATCACTGCCATCAAAAACGATTGTGCCTTCAGTTGGTTTTAATAATTGCATAATGAGTTTTCCGGTAGTCGACTTTCCACAACCTGATTCTCCAACTATTCCGAGTGTTTCCCCTCGATGAACATAAAAGTCAACACCATCAACTGCTCGTAAGTATTGTCTTTCTTTTGCAAATCTCTTTTCTGTAACGTCAAAATACATTTTTAAGCCTTTTACTTCTAATAAAGGATCCTTCTTATTCCCACTTACTTCAATCATTGATTAGCAGCCTCCTTCTCCTTCTGTTCATTATGTAGCCAACAACGCACACTACTGTCAGTGCCCATCGGAAGAAGCTGTGGAGCTTTTATGGAACATTCTGCCCTGGCTTCAGGACATCTTGGATGAAAAAAGCAGCCGCTAGGCATTTCAGATGGACTTGGAACGATCCCTTCAATGGAAATCAGTTCTTCATACATTTCATGAATTTTCGGAGTGCTATTTAATAAACCTTTTGTATACGGATGATTTGGCTGTTTAAACAATTTAAATACATCTGCTTCTTCAACTACTTGTCCTGCATACATGACAATGACTCGGTCAGCCATTTCAGCAACAACCCCAAGATCATGGGTGATTAATATAATTGACGTATCTTGTTCACGAATAATATCTTTCATAAGTTCTAGTATTTGTGCTTGAATCGTTACGTCCAGCGCAGTAGTCGGTTCATCCGCTATCAATAATCTAGGATTACAGGATAAAGCCATTGCGATCATGACACGTTGCCGCATGCCTCCACTTAGTAAATGAGGATAGGATGAATACACTTTCTCGGACCGTGGAATTCCTACCTTTTTTAACATTTCAATTGTTTTTTCCTTCGCTTCCTTCCGGGATACCTTTTGATGTAAGCGAATCGCTTCTTCAATTTGATCGCCTACTGTAAACAATGGATTTAAAGAAGTCATCGGTTCTTGGAAAATCATCGAGATATCGTTCCCTCTTATTGATCTCATTTCTCTTAGCGACACTGAAACTAAATTTTTTTGATCAAATAGGATTTCACCATTGTTAATTTTTCCTGGTGCTGATATTAGTCCCATGATTGAATTGGCTGTTACACTTTTTCCAGACCCTGATTCTCCTACAATTGCAACGATTTCACCTTTATTAATTTTGAAAGAAACATCATTTACAGCTAGGATAGGGCCGTTATCAGTATCAAAACCAACCTTTAAATTTTTCACTTCTAATAATGTTTCCTTTTTTTGCACCTTCACCTTCATCTTCCCCCTATACATCTAGGATCGCGGATCAAGTAAATCACGCAACCAATCGCCCATAAATATGATGCCTAAAACCGTTATCGTAATTGCGATACCTGGAAAAGTTGCAATCCACCAGCTTGTCGCTAAATGATTTCGACCTTCACTTAACATCCCACCCCAGGAAACGGTTGGAGCTTGAACCCCTAATCCTAGAAAGCTTAAAGATGCCTCTAAAATAATCGTTGTCGCAACACTCAATGTTGAAATAACGATAAATGAAGAAAAAACATTTGGTAATACATGCTTGAAAATAATTTGAAAGTTTTTTGTTCCTATTGATCTAGATGCCATGACGTATTCACGTTCTTTAATACTCAATACTTCTCCGCGGATCATTCTTGCATATATGATCCAGTTCGTAACACCAAGCACGATGATTAATGTCCATAAACTTGGACCCAATACACCTAAAATAACAAGCATAAATAAAATATTTGGGATAGCTAGAAACGCATCAACTACTCGCATTAAGGCATTATCGATAAAGCCCCCATAAAATCCAGCAACTAGACCTAAGACAAGTCCAATGGCACCAGAAACAACAACAGCTAATATGCCGACTAACAAGGAAATTTGGGTACCATATATGACTCTGCTTAAAACATCCCTTCCTAAGTTATCCGTACCTAGAATGTATTCCTTCATCCCGCCTTCCATCCATACCGGAGGAACAAACATATGGGCTGTATTAATTTGAGCAGGGTTATGCGGAGCAATGATCGGAGCAAAAACTGCTGTAACACAAGCGATCAAAAAAATAATAAATCCTGTTAAGCCTAATTTACTTCTTAACAATGACCTTAATCCTAAAATAAACCCCTTTGATCGATTTCTAGTAATCTTTTTGTGTTTTTCAATCTGAACATTTATGGTCAAGGTTTTCCCCACCTTAATATTTGATTCTTGGATCTACAAGTCTGTATAAAATATCCGTAATTAAATTGATACTGATTACCATAATGGCAATAACAAAAACTGCTGCTTGCACCACTGCCATATCACGTCCATTAACAGATTGAACAATGAGTTGCCCGATACCTGGCCATGCAAATACCGTTTCAGTAACTAGCGCACCAGATACAACTGACGATGTTTGCAATGCCATAATTGTAATAACAGGAATAGAGGCATTCTTAAACGCATGTTTATACACAACAAAAAATTCCCTTAAACCTTTACTTCTTGCTGTTTTAATGTAATCTTGCTGTAAAATCTCCAGAACATTCGAGCGGACTAAACGGGTAATTTCTGCTGCTATTCCAGTTCCTAATGTAACTGCTGGTAAAATAACATGGGCAAACGTTCCCCTGCCAGACACCGGGAAAAGTTTGAAATTAACAGCAAATAAAAGAATAAGCATAATTCCCATCCAAAAGTTTGGCAAAGCTTTTCCTAGTACTGAAGTACTTGAAGCAAAAACATCAATTATTGAATTCTTTCTCGTAGCTGATAGTATCCCTAAGGGAATCGCGATGATTACTGCAATGAGCATTGAGTAAAAAGCTAATTCTAATGTAGCTGGCACTCTCTCTAAAACTAGCGATAATGCATCCGTGTTATATCTAAATGACTCTCCAAAATCACCTTGCAATAAATTCAGTACATAAATACCATATTGAACGATGAATGGTTTGTTTAATCCGAGTGCTTCTCTTAATGTTTCTTTTTCCTCTGCCGTAGCCTCTTCAGGAAGCATTAATGTAACAGGGTCACCTGCCACATATACTAATCCGAACACAATGAAGGAAATAATGAAGAGGACAGGTATTAATTGCATTAGTCTCTTGGCTAAAAATTTTCTCAATGATTTCACCCCTATTTATTGAAGGGAGGTATGAATACCTCCCTTCAAATATCCCTCATTTTATTTTCTATGAATGTTAGGAATATAAAAATGTTCAGTTAATGAAGCATCAAATGTAATATGATCCCTTATTGCGTAGGCTGTTTTCATTTGATATAAATTAATATTCGGGAGATCCTTAGCGACAATTTCTTGCATTTTTTGTAGCTGTTGTTCTCTCTCTTCAAGATTCATATTTTTCTCAGAAAGAGCAAAAAGCTCATCAAATTCTGGGTTGCTATAATCAGTCATGCCTTTAGCACCTTCAGTGTAGAAATATTCTAATGCATGGGATCCATCAAATAATGAGTTAGATAAACCAATTAAGAATAACTCTTTGTTTTGTCTTGCATCGTAAACATCTAAATAATGGCTGTTCTCCATTAATTCTAATTTCACTTTAAAACCGACTTCTTCAAGCATTGTTTGAATGATTTGTGCTACATCACTATCTAATGTATATCTTCCGTTTGGTGATTGGAGGTTAATTTCAGCCCCATTATATCCAGCTTCAGCAAGTAATTCCTTCGCACGCTCTGGATCATAAACGAAAGAGTTATTTAATGTTGGATGAGCCCCAGTTACCCCAGGAGGCGTACCTGTTTGTGTAGGAATTCCCGCACCTTTATTAATATGTTTTACTAGCACTTCATCATTAATAGCAAGGTCAATTGCCTCACGTATACGTGGATCTGAAGTTACGGAACCTTCCGTATGACGAACAATAAGCTGCATGATTCTTGTTGTATCTCCTTCAGTAATTGAAGTGCCTTCATTGTCATTAATTCGATCCCATTCAGTTGGCGGAATTGTGGAAGTTAAATCAATTCCTCCAGCAATTAATTCACCAACACGAGTTGAAGTTTCTGGAATGACACGGAATACAACTTTATCCCATTCAGGCTTAAGTTCAAAGTGATCATTGTATGGCTTAAATGTAATATGAGAATCCTTTACCCATTCAACAAATTGATATGGACCGGAGCCAATTGGATTTTTCAAAAAGGTGTCTAATCCATTTTCTTCAATGTACTTTTTAGGCAAAATTCCTAAACCATTTCGTGAAATTCTATTTAACATTAATGGCTCAGTTTCCTTCGTATGAATTCTCAACGTTAACTCATCAATTACCTCAACCTCTTCAAAATTAACAAAATATGAATTTCTTTTTAAAGAGGTATCTTTTGCGACTCTTTCAAAAGTAAATTTTACGTCTTCTGCTGTTAATGGATCGCCATTATGGAAAGTGATACCAGGCTTTAATTTAAATTCCCACGTTTTATCATCAATTATCTTGTGGCTTTCAGCAAGATCGGGTTGAACTTCTAGTTGGTCTGTTCTTTTATATAAATAGCTAAACATATTGGTTAATACTGCCTCTGTACCGCTACTGGTCGTATTATGAATATCAAATGTATCAATATCGGTCGGTAATCCAATTGTTAATACTTGTTCTTTTGGGGCTTCCTCTTTTGTTTCATTGCCATTCTCAGTTTTTGTTGTAGCCGTTTCTTTATTACTGCATGCCACTAACAAAAGTGAAAAAGCAGTAAACAGCAGGAACAATAAATAACTTCTTTTCATAGATTTCTCCTCCATTTTGTTTGATTAGCGTTTGGGAGATACTATTAATCTAGCTTTTCCCTTGATTTAACGCCCTATGTTTAAACGGTTTCTATTGCAGTTTGTCCTACTAAGACTTCGCCGTCTTTAATAATTGTCTGACCATCAACGACTAGAGTTACATCTGTCATAATTAAATCGTAATGACAAGCAGCAACTACGTTACCACCTAAAGTCAAACTAGAACCGATTCCAATATGTACCGAACCATATACCCCTTCATCCTCTAGCATGGAACCGATAAACTTACATTCTGGGTTTAGACCCACTCCAATTTCAGCAATATTATAAACATTTGGATCATTCTTCGATGCTAGATTATCAGAAAGAATTCTTGCCTCTTTTCCACCTGTTATAGAAGTGATCATTCCGTCTTTTACAATGGCAGTAACTGGCTCATCTACTACTCCAATACCGATATAAGGAATACTCGCATTTGCAACGATCGTCCCATTTGCTGTTCCTTCAAGCGGTGAGACATTCGCTTCTACTGTTGGCACTGGTGCAAATTGCCCAGGTTTCACCATACATGTCATTGCATTACTCTTTCTGCCGGTAGCCGACATTGTTAAATTTGTTCCATGTGGAGTTGTTAAAATAATTTCGTTTGCATTTTCAAGAGCCTCGGCAACTGCGTAACAAATAGGGGCTACTTTCGGAAAATCAGCATTTACCCCACTCTTTATAAGCATTTGCTCATCAAACTGAGTTAACATTACCCCTCTTGAACCATTTGCTACCGCATTTTTTACTGCTTTTGTATGAGTTATGGATGTATATACCGCACTAATGAAAACATCACTTTCCTTCATTGCAGCTGCAACTGTTGCCGGCGGCTCCTGACTATCAGACTCGCGTGGAGTAATCACTGCAATCGTTGGTTCAGCACCCACTGCATCTACTGCAGAACCAATAACTTCAGCAATCTTCATTTGTCTTGGTTCCGTAACAATCACAACCTGCTCGCCTGGTTTTACACCCGCACATATTTCTACAATCGTACGTGCACCTTTACCCATCAAAATTCGGTTCAATTTTATTCCTCCTATATGAAAAATGATTATCTAACAGTAAATCGTAAAAATTTGAACAATTATTACTATTTACTTTAGTTAGACTTTATTATAGGTTGATTATTTAAAATATTCAATACTATATTCTATAGAATATATAAAATATTTTTTTCTTCCCTTTAAAATGTTAGCTTGAGGAATCGATCCATTACTTGTGAGAGGCGGTGTTGGTGACATTACAAATCAAAATTTTGCAGGAAAGAAAAGCCAGAGAGGCGAAGCTTTTTAGCAAAAATAAAAAGAATCACGATGCATAGCATGGCGATTCTTCTTTTTCCTTTTACTCCATTTAAGAATGAATTAACAGATTTCCAAGTAGCTGCAGTGATTCAATGATTATGTCAGAGCAGGTTGTTAGTATAATCATTGCAAAATCACATCTTTTAAATTTTAATTGTAATTGTAATAATGGTCATTTATTCTTTAATTAAATGGTTATTTGTAAAAGAGGAAGTTCATATAAATTGGGCAGCCTAAGGAGGAAATGTTTTGAGCATATCCAAAATTAAAACTGTCAACCGGAAACCATTAAATATGGTTGTATATGACAATATTAAATCAGCTATTGTTAATGGAGAAATAGAACCAGGCACGCGTCTTACTGAGACAGCAGTGAGTGAACAAATGAATGTAAGCTCAACCCCAGTTCGTGAAGCTTTTAGACGGTTGGCTTCCGAAGGACTTGTCAAAATTATTCCTTGGCGTGGGGTAGTTGTTCAAGAATTCTCATCTCAGAAACTCGTTGAAGTATATCAGTGTCGCGAAGCTTTGGAGGTAAAAGCAATCCAGTTAGCAGTAGAACAAATTGATGAAACAGGAATAGAAAAATTAAAAATACTCCTGGAGAAATCAAAGGTAACTAACGATTATACAAAATACACAGAAATCAATACCTCAATACATGAAACCTTATTTGAATATGCAAATAATAATACACTTACCAATTTGATTGGACAAATTAATGATGTAATCCTGCATAATCGAAATGTTTCGTCTTACAGCGAAAGCCGGAAAGACGAAATTTATGAAGAACATAAAAGAATTATTCAGGCATTAGAAAATAGAAATAAAGATGAAGCTGCTATTGCTATGAAAGAGCATATAGAGAACGGATTTAAATATATTAAAACTCGTTTAGAAGAGAAGAAATAATTTTGTATGAGAGGCGCCTATTATCCCTCGTACTAATCGAGTAGGAGGAGGT
>NZ_JBALNX010000088.1:0-8199 GCF_036962035.1 Bacillus sp. JJ1773 | reverse complement strand
AATGGTACTTTGTTTTTTTATTTGATAATAAAATTTATTCTGCTTCACCCGTTACTGTAAACGTGTTTCTCTTCGAACGATTGGAGCAATTTCCGTTGCTAACAATTCAATCCCTTTTGCAACATTCTTAAAAGGTTGACCACCTATATCTAACTGTGCAAGGAAACGTTGGTGCCCAAAGAGTTCGTATTGTTTAAGGATTTTTTCGATGACTTGCTGTGGACTCCCCACGAACAAAGCAGTATCCGGACTAGCCATATGTTCAAAGTCATCTCTTGACATCCTTGTCCCCATTCCACGCTGACGGTTCACATAACCCCAGTAATTCGAGTAATAAGGATAAAACTCATCCTTTGCTTGCTGAGTTGTCTTAGCTATATAAGCATGGCCCGTTACACCAACCTTTAATGTTTCTGGTGCATGTCCAGCGTCTATTCCAGCTTGACGATAAAGATCGACAAGTGGCTTAAAACGTCTTGGATGACCTCCTAAGATTGCTAATGCCATTCCCACTCCAAACCTTCCAGCACGAATGGCACTCTCAGGTGTACCCCCAACTCCAATCCAAATTGGCAATTTTGCTTGCACCGGTCTTGGGGCAATTTCAGCATTCCTTAAAGAAGAACGGAACTTCCCTGACCATGTGACAGTCTCATTTTTGGTTAGTTGTAATAGAAGGTCCATATGTTCTTCAAACAACTCATCATAATCGTTTGTACTATAACCGAAAAGAGGAAATGATTCTATAAATGCTCCTCTGCCAGCCAGTATTTCAGCTCGGCCATCGGAAAGTAAATCTAATGTAGCAAAATCTTCAAATAGACGAACAGGATCAAGCGTACTTAAAACACTTGTTGTACTTGTTAATCTAATATGATTTGTTACTTGTGCAATAGCAGCTAATAGAACAGCAGGAGAAGAAGAAGCGTAATCCAGACGATGATGTTCTCCTACCCCAAATACATCTAGTCCCGCCTCATCAGCAAGCTTTGCGGCTTGAATGATTTCTTTTACTCTTTCCTTAACCGTTATCGTCTTCCCATTAAGGGGGTTCGGACCTATATCCGCAAGTGTGTATATACCAATTTCAATACCGGCACTTTCTTTAGCAGCCAATCGGATACCTCCTATATTATAAGTTGATGCGATTTTCAAAAGGATGATTGATTTCTTCTCATACATTCGCACCAATCTGTTTCAAATTGGGTAACTGATCTTTAAGTTACTTTATGTAAGTAAGTATATTTATATAATTAAATACTGTCAAGTAACTGAAATTTAATAACTGTTTTTTGATAATAGAGAGGTTTTTTTATGAAAAAGGTAGAAAAAGACCCTGAAATCGCAAAAGTATTTTAAACGAAATCAGGGTCGGTTTAACTGGAATTTACTTTTAACTAGCAAAACTTTATTCAGGGGTTACAATTTTATATCAATCCAGTGATCGCTTCTACATGGATATCACATAAATCTTATAAAAAATAACGTAAAAGATTTATGATATAACCTTATGGAAAAATTTATCCCTTCTTGGGGTATATGCCACCCGCACCTCTTCATCTGGCATTGTTTTTCTCTAAAATTCAAACCCTTAGTGAGCCACGGAAACCCCTTGCAGCATAGTAGGAATCTGCTCCATTGTGGTACATAAAGACAGTGTCGTAACGACGATCACAAAAGATAGCACCGCCAAGTTTTCTAATATTCGCAGGTGTTTGCACCCAGCTCGATGTTTTCATATCAAAATTACCAAGTATTTGCAGCTCCCGGTATTGTTCTTCCGTTAAAAGCTCAACGCCCATCGCAGTCGCCATACCAATAGCGCTATTTTCTGGTGGATGTTTTTTCCGTGACTCCAGCGCTTCATGATCGTAACAAACACTTCTGCGACCTTTAGGACTTTCAGCTGAACAATCATAAAAAATGTATTCGTCCGTTTTTTTGTCATAACCACCAACATCCGGCTCACCACCAGTTGCTTCCATTTCATTGAGCGACCACATTTTTTCAGTATTAGCTTCCAGCTTTGCCTGGACTTTTGCCCATTCAAGACCTTCATGGCGGTTCATGTTTGTTTCAAAACGGTCTTTCAATATTCCAAGTATTTCTTCAAGTTGTTCGGGTGATAACTTCCTATTTTCATTTACCATACTAAAACCTCCTCGTATCATATGTATAGAACTACTTATTTAAATTGCTTCGTCCCTCAGCACTATCTTTTCAGTTAATTATCGCCAATTATCTTTGATTTTACTACTTTTTTTGTGCCTGCAGAATAACTGCCTCACAATGTGTAAAGTGCATGTGGCAACTCACAGGTGCTGGAGGGTTTAATTATCTAGCCTATTTTTCTTTTTTATCTTCAACTATTGCTTTTTCAACTCAAGTGCCCAATTGTTAAATATCATAGCTTTTAAATAGAAACCATCACAATCTCCTCAACAAACAGTCTCCACACATGACCAGTTTTTTGCATGTTTCAAAGTAATATCTATAAAACTTGATAATGCAGGGGAAACCCATTTGTTTTTGTGATAAACGACTTGGGAGTATATTTGTTTTAAATCAGCCTCGCAAGGAATCATTTTTAATTTTCCTTCCTTGATTTCATCCTGTACAGTCATTAAAGGTAAATAAGAAATGCCAAGCCCACTCATGACAGAACGCTTTATCGCCTCAATACTCCAAAATTCCATGATGTTGGAAGGTACAATCCCTCTATCCCGTAGAAACTCTTCAAATATTCTTCGATAACTGGCTTCTTTCTCGTTCGTAATGAAACACTCGCTAAGCTTCTGATTTTCATAGCTTTTAGGTAAACTACTCAGTGAACAATCAGGACTTCCAATGAGAACAATCGGTTCGTTCATTAACCGATGGATGACTAAATCTGAATCCTTAAACTGTGGCAACATGACAAACGCAACATCAGCACTACCATCAACGATTGCTTTCTTGTTATCTCCGCAAGTGGCGTTACTTAAACGGATGCTTACATGAGGAAATTTCTTTCGATATTCTCTTAATATTGGTTCTAAGCGGTAAACAGTTAGTGACTCAGGAGCCGCAATCTTTAACGTCCCTCTAATTTCCTTCCCCTCACTAGTAATGCTTTCAATTTTTCCATAAGTATCTAAAATTTCCTGTGTATAAGGTAACAGTTTCTTACCAATTTCAGTCAATCTAACCTTCCTCCCCATCCGATCAAACAGAGGTGCGCCTAAATGCTCTTCAAGCGTTTGAATATGAGAGGTCACTGTGGATTGAGTATAACCTAAATGTTCTGCCGCTTGAGTGAAACTACCTGTTTCAATGACCTTATTAAACGTAACAAAATGGCGTATTTCCAACACATCACCCGCCCTTAATATTCTCTTATTTCAATAGTATCAGAAAAATCAATGATTCACTTCATAAACTTCAATTTTACACATGATTAATTACTAGCTAAAATTAAGAATCATAGATAGAGAGGCGGTTTCGTTTTGAAACGTATTCACTTTAGCTGGTTTATTCTGACCGTAACATTTTTTTCCATCATTGTAGCTGGAATTGTTATGGCATCATCAGGGGTTTTCTTAACTCCTTTTGAAAGTGAATTTGGCTGGGATCGTTCCGTGATTTCCCTTGCTTTTGGTATTAGTCTGTTTTTCTATGGAGTATCAGGCCCGTTTATGGCAGCCTTACTAGAAAAAATAGGACTAAAGAAAATGATGCTAGCCTCTATGGGAACCTTGCTGATTGGACTCCTATTAACTTACTTAATGAATCAATCTTGGCACTTGATTATTATTTGGGGAATTATTATTGGACTTGGATCAAGTCTTTTCTTAACGGTATTAAGTCCATATGTGGCAAATCATTGGTTTAAAGAAAAAAGGGGACTTGCAACCGGAATATTAACGGCAAGTACGGCTATGGGCCAATTAATATTACTTCCTGTCTTAGCAATGGTTATCGAAAGTTACTCGTGGCGATGGGCTATGGGGTTAATCATTGCTCTTAGCATCATTATGTTCATCATCATCTTTTTATTTATGAAAAACTCACCGAAAGACATCGGGGTTCTTCCATATGGTCAAAGTGAAGATATGGAGGAAATGCATGAAATTCAAAATGGAAATCCGATAGTCATTGCTTTCAAAGGATTTTTCGATGCTGTGAAGGCAAAAGAATTTTGGCTATTAGCAGGTAGTTTCTTTATGTGTGGACTTTCAACGAGTGGATTGATTGGGACACATTTTATTTCTTACTGCATTAGCTTTGGAATTCCGCTAGTTACTGCTGCTTCATTACTTTCATTTATGGGCGTTTTTAACATCGTGGGAACAACTCTATCCGGCTGGCTGTCAGATCGTATCGATAATCGCTGGCTCTTGTTTTGGTATTATCTGCTTAGAGGGGGTTCTCTCGTATTCCTACCTTTTGCATTAATGAAGGGTGATCTTACTTGGATTATTGTTTTTACTGTGTTTTATGGTTTAGATTGGGTGGCTACTGTACCACCCACAATTAATATTACAAGACAAATCTTTGGACTTCAGAAGAGCGCTATTATTTATGGTTGGATTTATGCCTCTCACCAAGCAGGTGCTGCAGCAGCTGCTTATGGTGGAGGTATAGTCTATAAATATTTCAATACTTACACTTGGGCGTTTTTTATGGCTGGAGTTTTCTGTTTATTTGCAAGCTTATTTGTCATTATTATTAAAAAACAACAGTAAGGACTATAGGCGTAGTAGTAGAACCATAACAATCTGGGGCTTTACCATTGTCAACACTGACTTATGGGATAGCCCCTGCTTATCATTTCTATCCTTGTATTTCCAAGATCCTAAAATAAAGATAATCCAAGGTAAACGGCAGCCCCCCATATGACTAAGGCTGATACTTTATTTAATGTCAACATAAAACTTCCTGATTTATCGAGTTTTCCAGTGATTCGTCCAGCTAATGCAAGCCCTAAAAACCAAACGCAAGAAACCAAAATACACGAAACAGCAAAAACTATTTTTTCATCTCCCTCGTATCTTAACGAGCTTGAACCAATTACACCTACCGTGTCCATGATTGCATGTGGGTTCAGCAAGGAAACGGATGCTGCAAACAATACTTGTTTTTTTAATGGAAATTTCTTCGCGATATCTTCTCTTTCATTACTAGGTTTACTATTCCATGTTGTCCATCCCATATAAATTAAAAAGATCAAACCTGCCCCTAAAAGAATCGTTTTAATCCAAAATGAACTTAAGATAAGTAATGAAACGCCTAACACAGATACGGTAATCAAAAAAGCATCACAAAAAGAGGCTGTAATGACAACGGGTAAGGCTCTAATAAAACTTGGTTGAAGTGCCCCTTGATTAAAAACAAAAACATTTTGAACACCAAGAGGCAAAATAAGTCCTAGTGCAAGAATACTTCCATGAATAAATGGCTCTAACATCCAAAGTTCTCCTTTTCTTTTTATTAACTAGTCTTATTTTAGTTAGTATCTTTCACATTGTCTCCAACCAATTGGATGGATTCTATACCAACCAAGTAATATAATGGTATAAAGAATGATTAAAAAGGAGAACCGTTTATGTTTTCAGTTAATTGGAAGCCCAATAAGTCCTCACCTATACCATTGCATAAGCAAATTGCTGATTTTATGAAAGAAAAAATATCGAATGGTGAATGGACAATAGGATATAAGCTTCTACCCCAACGCACGTTAGCAAAGGCTTTGGAAGTAAATCGGAGTACAATAGTTACTGCCTTTGATGAATTAACTGCAGAAGGACTTATCGAAGGAAAAAGTGGCAGCGGTACGAAGGTGATTAATAATACATGGAATCTATTGGCTACAGCATCCCCTCCTGATTGGAGTTCATATGTTAAGTCGGGCATTCACAAACCTAACCTTCCAACCATTCAAGAAATTAATCAAGCTGAATTTATTCCTAACATCATCCGTTTAGGAACCGGCGAATTATCACCTGATCTTTTGGCTGGCAGGTCAATGAAACAAATTTTTGAAAAGCTGTCTATGAAAGAACTTTCTTATGGTTATGAAGAACCAAAAGGGTTATTACCATTAAGGGAGGAAATAAGTAACTATTTAAAAACGATTGGAATCGAGGCTTCGCCTTCTTCCATTCTAATTGTTTCAGGTGCCCTGCAAGCCTTGCAACTTATTAGTGTTGGTTTATTACATAAAGGCTCTACTGTATTAACGGAAAAACCCTCATCTTCATTCACTTCATGTCTTCCAGTCAGCTGGTATGCGTTTAATCGGCATTCCATTGGATAAAGAAGGGATTAAGGTGAATGATATTCCACAATATAAAAAGCTGAATAAAGGAGCTTTACTTTATACAATTCCTTCATTTCAAAATCCAACTGGAACTTTAATGACTGTTGAAAGGCGTAATCAATTGTTAAACATATGTCAGCAAGAACAATTACCTTTAATCGAAGATGATGTTTACCGGGAATTATGGTTCGAAGAGAGACCTCCAAACCCTCTTAAAGCATTCGACAAAAATGGACTTGTCCTATATTTGGGAAGTTTATCCAAAACTTTAAGCCCCGGCTTTAGAATTGGCTGGGTAGTTGGTCCAGAGCCGGTTATTGAGCACTTAGCAGATATTAAAATGCAAACTGATTATGGTTCAAGTTCCTTGTCACAATGGGCTGCTGTAGAATGGTTTTCCAGTGGACTTTATGATCAGCATCTGAATGAAATTAGAAAACAACTGAAAATACGAAGAGATTTTACCTTAAATATTTTAAATAAGTATTTTTCTAATTTGGCAACATGGGAAATACCAAAGGGAGGGTTTTATGTTTGGATACGATTAATACCTTCCATTTCAATAAGAAAACTATTTGAAACGGCACTTGCAGAAGGTATATTACTAAATCCGGGAAATATTTATGATATTCAGGCTGACCAATATCTACGTATTTCCTATTCCTTTGCATCTCTTTCTAATTTAGAGGATGGTCTACGCCGCTTATCAATGATAGTAAGAAGACTAATCTAAATTAAAGCGTCTGTCCCCTATTGCGCACGCCAAGGCAGACGATTCACTACCCAATAAGGGCACTATTTCACCTGACAAATAATCCGTGCTAATTTACTCCATACTAGGATAGTAAATACTAGTTGGAGGTTCGTTCAACATGCCAAACAAACAAAATCAGCCAAAGCGAAACGCTTTTCCCCCACAGCATCAAAACAAGCAGCCTGGATTAGAAAGTCGAATGGATCCAAAACCAACCTCGATTGATCCCAATTATAAGCGATCAGGGAAATTAAAAGGAAAAATAGCTTTCATTTCAGGTGGTGACAGCGGAATTGGAAAAGCAGCAGCCATCTATTTTGCTAAAGAAGGGGCAAATATTGCGATCAACTACCTAGAAGAGCATGAAGATGCAGACGAAACAAAGCAATTAATAGAGGCGGAAGGGCAAGAATGTTTATTACTTCCAGGAGATATCGGAAATGAGTCCTTTTGCAGGGAGATTGCCAATAAAACGATTGACCAGTTTGGGAAAATAGATGTATTAGTAAACAACGCTGCAGAGCAGCACCCTCAGGATAGTCTCCTGAATATTTCTTCTGCCCAACTAGAGAGAACCTTCCGGACAAATATTTTTTCTTATTTTTATTTAACAAAAATGGTTCTGCCGTATTTACAAAAAGGCAGTTCCATTATTAATACCACTTCCATAACAGCCTATGCCGGACATGAACAGCTGATTGATTACTCAGCAACGAAAGGGGCAATCGTTTCCTTTACTAGATCTCTTGCGATGTCACTTTCAGGAAAAGGAATTCGTGTAAACGGTGTAGCGCCGGGACCCATTTGGACCCCACTAATCCCATCTACATTCTCTGTCGATAAGGTAGCTCAATTTGGAACCGACACACCGCTTGGACGTGCAGGACAGCCATACGAACTAGCACCAACCTATGTATATTTGGCAAGTGATGATTCATCCTATGTAAGCGGGCAGATTATTCATGTGAACGGCGGCACAATCGTAAACGGATAGATTTTTTCAAAAAGGGAGAAAACGGTCACCATACGAAGTTCATGGTGTGGTGGCCTTGAAGATTGAATAAGTGCATTACGTCTTCGACGCAAACAAAACAAAGATTGAAAAAAGACAACTTATTAAACGGCAGCTGTCTTTTTTCAATCTTTG
>NZ_JBALNX010000087.1:0-9376 GCF_036962035.1 Bacillus sp. JJ1773 | reverse complement strand
TAATTTTAAAAGCACATTTATTTATAGAGTTTGAATTAGAACAAATTCTTAAATCAAATTTAATAAATCCGCAATTTTTAAAATGGGATCATATGAAATATTCTCAGAAAGAAAACTTAATCTTTGCTATGGCACTTGTTCCTCTTGAAGAAAGAAATGTAATTCACGGTATTAACCAGATTCGAAATAAATTGGCACATAACTTAGAATATGAGATAAATGAAGAGGAATTAGAATCAAAGATAATTAGCCAATTTAGTAGTAGGGCGAAGATATTTTATGAAGCTACACTTTCACATTTTAATAAAAAATATGGTGAAGGTCTTATGAGTAAATTACAATGCGCCTTATTTACAATTTGGGAATTCCTTATTGAAATTAGAATTATCCCTGACGATCTTCGAAAACAATTAAATTCGGAACTAAAGAGTAAGGGGAGATGATGTACAGTTAAACCAATACAACCGCCATTCGACCCTCATGTCCGCATATAAAAATATCAAACATGATGATTTCCGTTACTATATTTTAAAACAAAAAGTGGATGTATTTCACGCCATGAAGAGCTTTTTCAAGAAGGAAGAAGATAAAATGTACGTCTAATGGAGAGAGGGTGACCCCTTCTCTCTTATTCTATTAAAAAAGTACAACCCCATTTCAAAAATAGAAATGGGGTTGTACTTTTACGATATTATTTTAATTTAATATCTTTAAAGAATGGAGTTCCACTGAAGTTTACGAATAAACCAGATTCAACTCCGTTTGTAGCATGAACAAAGTCAGGATGATGCAGGTATACCATTGGTGCTTCTTCTACAAGAATTTCAGAAACTTCTTTGTATGCTTCGTTACGATCATCTTGATTTGTGCTTGTACGTCCTTTATCTAGTAACTCATCCACTTTAGCGTTTGTGTAGAATGAACGGTTACCAACTGATCCATGATTAGCAGAATGGAATAATGCGTATAGACCATAGTCAGCATCACCTGTTACTGTAGTCCAGCCTAGAACGAATAATTCATGCTCACCAGCAGCTGTTTTCTCAAGGAATGTTCCCCACTCAATAACTTGGATATCTACTTCGATATTAATTTCAGCTAATTGAGCTTGAACTAATTCCGCAATATCCGCACGCTCTTTACTTCCTTCGTTTACAAAGATCGTTGTTTTGAAACCATCTGCAAATCCAGCTTCTGCAAGCAATTCCTTCGCAGCTTCTACATCATATGGAAGTGGCTTTAAGTCTTGGTAGTTACCAACAACTGTAGGCGCTAATGGTCCAACAGCTGGAACTCCTTGACCATCTAGAATTCCGTTTACAACATCATCTTTGTTAATAGCCATTGCAATCGCTTGACGAACTTTAATATTGTCATATGGAGCTTTATTCAAGTTGAAACTTACGTAATCCATACGAGTACCGCGAACACGGTCGATCTCGATTCCATCCATTGCTTCTACACGAGTAACATCAGAAGCACCTACTAGCATAAGATGAGCTTCGCCTGTTTCAATCATTGCTACACGTGTAGCTTGTTCTGGTACAACTTTGATTGCAACAGTTTCAATGGAAGGCTTTTCTCCCCAATATTCATCGTTTTTAACAAATTTAATTTCGGCACCACGGTTCCAAGAATCGAATTTGAAAGGACCTGTACCAATTGGATTTTCGTCAACTTTCTTACCGCCATCTTTTTCTTCTTGAAGAGCAGAAGGAGCGATGATTGAACCAGCGTTATGTGCTAAGTGAGCTGGCAGCGGAGCAAAAGGCTTCTCTGTAATGATTTGAATTGTGTGATCGTCAATAACCTTAACTTCTGTAATCACGTTAAGAATAACCGCTTTTGGAGAAGCAAATTCTGGATCGATAATTCTCTCAAAACTCATTTTGACAGCTTCAGCATTGAAATCTGTTCCGTCATGGAATTTAACTCCTTCACGAAGTTTGAATTCCCAAGTTGTATCATCTACTGCTTTATATTCAGTAGCAAGTAATGGAACAACAGATCCATCTGATGCGTAATCTGTCAAACGCTCATATAGTTGGGTTGTTGCAGTATTAGATGCAGTGTCATTCACTCCATGTGGATCTAAAGTTGGTGCATCTGATCCTGTAACATAGACGAAGTCTTTGCCACCAGCTGCTGGCTCTTCTGTCTTAGGCGTTTCGCCTTCCTTAGCAGGAGTTTCCTCAGTGGTAGTGCTGCTTTTTCCGCTACATGCTGACAGCACTAAAATAAATGCAAGCGCTAACATAAGCAGAAGATTGTTCTTCTTGATCAAAAAAATAACCCCCTTATTTAGTCGTACAATTTTTATAATAGTAGAACAATTGATAATATACAAGATTTATTTTGGTAATATTTAATTTATATGTTAATATTGTCATAAAAATGTAATCATATCTCTAAAATTCTACAATTTTCCACATAATAGGAGAAAGGGTGATAAGCTAGCATTTTGATTAAAGGATAATCATATTCTGCTAATTAAAAAGCATTGTCATATCATTAATATTTATATATTATATTCGTTGTGTGTTTTGAATTTTTTTAATCTTTAATCTACTAATGAAAGGATGAAAAATAGGATATGAATCAACAGCCACAGCTTCAATCAACTGCTCCGGCAATTCCTGTTAAACAGTACAATCCAAAGGCAGCCCGAGCTAAAGCCTTTTATAAGAAACTTGCGAAAAACAAGGCGGCCATGTGCGGTGCCTTTATTGTCCTTGCCATTGCTTTTATGGCTATTTTTGCACCCCTGCTTGCACCGTATGATCCTGCGGAAATGGCATTGAGCAAAAAATTGCAAGCGCCTTCATCTGAACATTGGCTAGGCACGGACGACAAGGGACGTGATATATTAAGCCGTATATTATTTGGGGCAAGAATTTCATTATCTATAGGAATTTTATCAACTGTCCTAGGTGCGTTTGCCGGAATTCTATTAGGAATTATAGCCGGATATTACGGCAAATGGGTCGATTCATTTATTATGAGAATATGCGATATTTTACTAGCTTTCCCTGGTATTTTGCTAGCGCTAGCCATCATAAGTGTGCTTGGCGCAAGTACAACGAATGTGATTATCGCAGTTGCATTTTTTGCGGTTCCAACATTTGCCCGGATTGTTCGCGGGTCTACTTTAAGTGTAAAAAAGCTAGAGTACATCGATGCTATAAGGGCTATGGGTTCGAGTGATTTTAGAATTATCTTTAAGCATATTCTTCCCAATATTCTTTCTCCAATCATTGTACAAGCTACACTTTATATTGCGTCAGCCATCATTACTGCTAGTTCACTGTCTTTCCTTGGAATGGGGACAAAGCCGCCAACTCCTGAGTGGGGTTTCATGCTTTCACAGGGCCGTTCTTATTTAGCACAGGCTCCACACGTTACTTTAATTCCGGGATTAGCTATTTTGCTAGTTGTAGTAGGCTTTAACTTATTTGGTGACGGATTACGTGATGCACTTGATCCAAAATCCAAGAAATAATATGAGAGAAGGTGAACGAACATGTTTATATATATTCTTCGAAGAATTATCCAGGTAATCCCTGTTATGATCGGGGTTACTCTAGCTGTATTTTTAATGATGCACTTAATTCCAGGGGATCCTGCTCAAATCATGGCTGGAGAGAACGCCAATCCGGAGCAGGTCGAACAGATGCGAGAGAATTTAGGTTTGAACGATCCTTTATATGAGCAATATTTCCGTTATGTTTCAAATGCTGTTCAAGGTGATTTAGGAACATCTATCCGGACGAATCGTGCTGTATCCAATGAAATATTCGATTCACGATTTTGGATTACTGTTCAACTTGCCGTACTTGGTACGATATTAGCTGTTTTAGGGGGGCTAATTGCAGGGATCATTTCTGCTACAAGGAAGGGCTCTTTTGCCGATATTTCACTTATGCTTGTAGCGCTTTTCGGCTTCTCAATGCCAAACTTCTTACTCGGTATTATGTTAATTTATTTCTTTTCAGTCTATCTTGGATGGCTGCCTGTTGTCGGGTGGGGTTCTATTGAACATATGATTTTGCCGGTTATTACGTTAGGAACTGTTGGTGCAGCCATTATTGCACGAATGACCCGTTCAAGTATGCTTGAAGTTATTGATCAGGATTATATTCGTACAGCCTATGCAAAAGGAGTTAGCGATCGGCTAGTCATATACAAACATGCTCTTCGTAATGCTTTAGTTCCTGTTGTTACGGTGGTCGGCCTGCAATTTGGAGGTTTATTAGGGGGAGCAGTTGTAACAGAAACGGTTTTTGCCATTAATGGTTTAGGCCGCTTGATTATCGATTCTATTCGTGCACATGATTTCCCAATGGTACAGGGGACGATTCTAGTTTGTGCTGTTCTCTTCGTAATTGTTAATACACTTGTGGATGTTACATACCGTTTCATTAACAAACGGATTGATTTGAACTAAGGCTGGTGAGACCAATGACTAAACAAAAAAGTAAAAATATTCTTGAGATAAGAAATCTTTGTACCTCCTTTTTTACAGATGAAGGAGAAGTAAAAGCGGTTGATGGTGTTGACTTCACGATTGAAAAGGGCAAAACGCTTGGAATAGTAGGCGAATCTGGCTCAGGTAAAAGTATTACTTCCCTTTCGATTCTTCGCCTTCTGCAAGAGCCAATCGGGAAAATTGTCGGTGGGGAAGTATATTTCAAAGGGGAAAATCTATTAGAAAAAACGAAAAAGCAGATGATGGATATTCGTGGAAATAATATCTCGATGATTTTCCAAGAACCAATGACTTCTTTGAACCCAACATTAACCTGCGGGGAACAGATTGCGGAATCCATTCGTATCCATCAGAACCTTAACCGCAAGGATGCTTGGATTAAAGCAATTGATATGCTGAGGTTGGTAGGAATCCCATCACCAGAAAAACGTGCCAAGCAATATCCGTTTGAGCTTTCAGGGGGAATGCGCCAACGGGTTATGATTGCGATTGCATTAGCATGTAATCCAGAATTATTAATTGCTGATGAGCCGACAACTGCATTGGATGTTACGATTCAGGCACAAATTCTTGAATTGATAAAAAAGCTTCAGGATGAACTTGGAACATCACTCATGATTATTACTCATGATCTTGGTGTAGTAGCTGAAATGTGTGATAAGGTAGCGGTTATGTATTGTGGGAAAGTTGTAGAATATGCAGATGTAGAAACCATCTTTACTGACCCTAAGCATCCCTATACAATCGGTCTATTAAACTCAGTTCCTAAACATGATGAAGATGTTGAAGGAGATCTTTCTGTCATTCATGGTCAAGTCCCAAGTCCATTTAATTTGCCCCTTGGCTGCCGATTTGCTCCTCGATGTCCGCACGCAAGAGAAATTTGTCATTCCGAGCTGCCAGAGCTAAAGGATGCTCCTGATGGCGATAAGGTTCGCTGCTGGATATATACAGATAAATGGGAAAAACAAGAGGGGGTTGCAGCTAGTCATGAGTGAGCAAGCATTATTAGAAGTGAAACAGCTTAAGCAGTATTTCCCAATAAAAGGCGGTATTCTTGGCCGCACGATCAATCATGTTAAAGCAGTCGATGACATTAGCTTTGATATATATGAAGGAGAAACAGTCAGTATTGTAGGAGAGTCCGGCTGCGGCAAATCGACAACTGGCAGAGCGATTCTTAGATTGGACAATCCTTATTCTGGTGAAGTGTATTTCCAAGGCGAGAATTTGCTTGCATTGAGCAAATCACAAATGAGAAAAAAGAGAAAAGATTTGCAAATCATATTCCAGGATCCTTATGCTTCATTAAATCCACGTCAAACAGTAAGTCAGATTTTAGAAGAAGCACTGGAGATCCAAAATGTTGTGCCTCCAAGAGAAAGAAGACAAAAAATTACTGAGTTACTTGAAACAGTAGGAATTGGAGCACACCAGGTTGACCGCTATCCACATGAATTCAGTGGCGGACAGCGTCAGCGAATTGGCATAGCCCGTGCTCTTTCAGTTAATCCAAAGCTGATTATTTGTGATGAGGCTGTTTCAGCACTTGACGTGTCTATTCAAGCACAAGTGTTAAACCTGCTAAAGGAATTGCAAAGAGAGTTCAAATTAACCTATCTTTTTATTTCCCATGATCTTGGTGTAGTACGCCATATTTCTGATCGAATCATTGTCATGTACTTAGGCAAGATTGTGGAAATCGCTGATAAAAAATCCTTATTTGATAATCCGCAGCATCCTTATACAAAGGCATTATTATCTGCAATTCCAAGTACGAATGTATTAGAGAAGAAAGAACGGATCATTCTCAAAGGGGATGTGCCATCACCGATAGATCCACCAGCCGGATGCCGTTTTCACACACGCTGCCCATATGCATTTGATCGATGTGCAACAGTGGAACCATCCCTGCATGCCATTCCTGGTGAGAATCATCAAGTGGCCTGCCATTTAGCAGAAAAAGGTTCTGTCGATTTCTCTGCATTAAAAGCAAACTATTAAACAATGCTTCGAAAGCCCTTCTCTTTGAGAGGGCTTTTTTTAGGTGAAAAAAAGAGGAAAGAGGAATTTTGCCTCGTATCGAAGAATTCGTTATAAAATAGTAAATATACTTTCGAAAGGGGTTTGGCGAATGAGTACAACAGATTTAGGGTATAATGTATCTCTTATCGATACATTCGATTTAGGAAAAGAAAGAAGGACAGGTTCCTATATTCTTCAATCCGAGGAAGTAACGCTTATTGAAACGAGCGCGAGTCCATCTATTCCATTTGTGCTGAAAGGGTTAGAGGAATTAGGCATTAAGTTAACAGAAGTAAAAAATATAATTGTCACACATATACATCTTGATCATGCTGGCGGTGTTGGTTTATTGCTTAATCATTGCCCGAATGCTAAAGTAATTGTTCATCCTCGGGGCAAACGTCATCTTGCTGATCCCTCTAGACTGATTCAAGGGGCAAAGGCCGTTTATGGAGATAAATTTAATGAGCTCTTTGATCCCATTTTGCCAGTGCCAGAGGATCGTTTGGTAATCAAAGAGGATGGGGAAACGATAAAAATTGGAAAAGAACGTATTCTGACATTTATGGATACACCAGGTCATGCCAACCATCATTTTTCTATACATGATTCATTAAGTAATGGGATATTTACTGGCGATACGATCGGGGTTTATTATCCTCAAGTTTTCGATCAGGGGGTTGAGCTATTTCTCCCATCTACCTCACCGAATCAATTTGATCCTGAGAAGATGCTTCAATCAATGAAAAGAATTTCATCCCTTCGTGTCGAGAGAATTTACTTTGGCCATTATGGAATGACAGCTAATCCTGATCAGGTTTTTAAGCAAATGGAGTATTGGCTTCCCATATTTATGGCTGCTGGGGAAAAGGTATGGGCAGAAAACCAATCTGCTTCATTTGAAATGAAGCAGAAAGCCCTTTTCCATCTGCTATTGAATGAGGTCAATCAATTTTTATCCGAAAATCAAATAGTATTAGAAGAAGATTTATCGGAAATTATTCAGCTTGATTTGACTGTCGGATCAATGGGAATTATAGATTATTTAGCAAAACGAGAAAAATAAGTTGTTAAACAAAGTATGGAGGTGTAGGAAATGGATCTTCAGAAAATAATAAATAAGCTTAAAAGCCGTACACCTTCCATTCTAGGAAGTGAGAAATTCTCTAAATATGCCATCCTCATTCCCCTTATCCAAATGGAAGATGATATTCACCTTTTATTCGAGGTTCGTTCTCTACAATTAAGAAGACAGCCGGGTGAAGTCTGCTTTCCAGGAGGAAGGGTCGATAGGACGGATCGTGATGAAAAGCATACGGCAATAAGGGAAACTTCAGAAGAGTTAGGGATAAAAGAGGATCATATTCATCATGTTTTTCCGTTAGACTATATGATTTCTCCGTTTGGAACTATTATCTTTCCTTACGTTGGCCACATAAGAAATCCGGAAATGATCAATGTTAACCGAAGTGAAGTGGAGGAGACTTTCACTGTGCCGCTATCATACTTAAAGAAAACTGAGCCTGAGACCTTTCAAATCCGCTTTCGCGTTGAGCCTGAAAAAGACTTTCCATTTAACCAAATTATCGGTGGAGAAAATTATGATTGGCAAATTAGAAAAATGGAAGAGTGTTTTTATTATTATGAAGATAAGGTGATATGGGGTTTAACAGCTAGAATTCTTAAGCATTTTATTGAAATCCTTAACTCAGATGGGCTAGGCCTTAATGATCAAGGGTCGTCACTATAATCATGTAAAAAGTCAGGATGTGTTAATTTGAATAGAAAGATTGGTTTCATAGGTTCGGGAAAAATGGCGCAGGCGATTATAGGGGGAATCCTCCAAGCGGATAAAGTTCCAGCTGCGAATATAATGGCAAGTGCGGCTTCAAAGGAGACAGTTAGGAACGTGATGGAAAGGTTCTCTATCCGGGTAACAACGGATAATAAAGCAGTTGCGGAGCATGCTGATATACTCTTCCTTGCGATAAAGCCAAATCTCCACCAATCTATTATTGAGGAAATTAAAGATATCATTAAGCCTCATTTGCTCATTATCACAATTGCTGCAGGAATTAGCCTGCAATTCCTTGAGGAATCATTTCCACGGAAGGTAAAAGCGATTCGGTCTATGCCCAATACACCTTCATTAATTGGAGAGGGGATGAGCGTACTTTGTGCAAACCAATTTGTGACAAAAGAGGAACTGGATGAAGTTCTTAGTATTTTTTCATGCTTTGGACAGGCTGAAGTCGTTCATGAGAGCTTAATGGATTCAATTCCAGCTATTAGTGCCTCATCACCTGCCTATGTGTATATGTTTATCGAGGCATTAGCAGATGGGGGAGTCAAAAACGGATTAACTAGAGAGCAGTCATATAAATTAGCAGCCCAAGCAGTTTTAGGGGCTGCGAAAATGGTTCTCGAAACGGGAAAACATCCGGGTGAGCTTAAAGATGAGGTTTGTACTCCTGGAGGAGCAACGATCGAGGCGGTAGCTGAGCTTGAGAGAAAGGGATTGCGTACTGCTGTCCTGTCGGCAATGGAGAAATGCACAGAGAAAACAAAAGCACTCTCTAATTAGTAATTTTTCAAAATAAACGGAGGAGCAGCATAAATTTGCTGCTCCTCCTGTTTATTGAAAAACACAATGTTAATTTTTCAGCAAAGTTTGATTAAGACCTGAGTACAAGTCTTTCATTTGGACAGTAACAATTTTAGCACCGATTTGAACATGTACCATGTTGTCAAAAACAGCAGTAACAAGACCGTTGAGGGATACTTTCGAGCCAATGTTTACATCTTTTTTTTCGTTTTTATCCTTTTTGCTATCTGCCATCATTACACATCCCATTCAATAAAAAA
>NZ_JBALNX010000086.1:0-23221 GCF_036962035.1 Bacillus sp. JJ1773 | reverse complement strand
GTCGTTATAAACACTTCTTAACTACTTTCCACTCAGAAATACTGCCCTGAAGGTCGTTATAAACACTTCTTAACCACCCTTCGTTCTTGAAAAACTCCTCCCACGGTGGTTATGAACGATCTACACTAACTTTTAGTTTTGGATACCTGTTGTTTTGCCAGACCATTCACTCATGCCTGGGACAACATTGAATACTTTTGTAAAACCCTTCTCAGAGAGTTTTTGTGCAGCAAAGTCACTGCGATTTCCGGTACGGCATACAACATAAATTTCATTTTCCAGTTGTAGCTCACCCATACGTTCATCCAATTCACCTAGCGAGATAGAGATTGCTTGAGGAATATGGTTAAAGACAAATTCCGCTGATTCTCTTACATCTAGTACAACTATGCTCTCATCTCCTCCAAGCTTTTGTTCAAGCTCCTCATTAGATACAACATCTGGATGTTTTCTTTCAACAGATTCCTCTCCCTCTCTATCCGACTTTCTTAAGTAATGCTTTAGAACCGGCCCTTCCTCTAACGTTCCTAAATAATGGTGACCCGAGCTTTTAGCCCAAGCTTGAATATCCGCTTTCGATCCTTTGTCTGTTGCTTGGACCTCAAGAACCTGGCCTTCTTCAAGATTCGTCATAGCCTTCTTTGTTTTCACAATTGGCATCGGGCAAGCAAGACCCTTAGCATCTAGTACCACGTCTGTTTTAATTGATTTCATCATTAAACCTCCCGTTTTTACCCACAGGGGTATTGTTTTGTGTAAAAAAATTATTCCATTTCGCCTTCCCAATCAAGCATTCCGCCTACCATATTGATAACTTTAAAGCCATAGCGTTCAAGCAGCTGGCAAGCACGTCCGCTTCTTCCTCCTGAACGGCAAACTATGATATATTCCTTCGATTTATCAAGTTCATGCATACGGAACTCAAGTAATCCCAATGGAATATGCTGTGCTCCCGGAATTTTCCCTGCAGCTACCTCATCCACTTCGCGTACATCAATAAGATTTAGCGGCTGAGCCTCCATTATTAATTCTTTCACTTCATTTGCAGTTAGCTGTTTCATTACATTCACTCCTCGTATCTTTAGATAAACAGGTTCACATTTCCATTTTCTGCATCAGCAAGATATGCTGCAACACCGGCATATTCAACATTATCGAGCAGTTCTTCTTCCACTAGCCCAAGCAAATCCATTGTCATTGTACATGCAACAAGCTTAACATCTAATTCTTGAGCCATTTCAATCAGCTGTGGCAATGTCATGGCATTATGCTTCTTAATTACATCCTTAATCATTTTAGGCCCAAATCCGGCAAAATTCATTTTCGATAAGCCCATTTTATCAGCGCCTTTAGGCATCATTTTTGCAAACATCTTCTCGATAAAGCCTTTCTTAATCATCCTATCTTCATCTGTTCGCAGGGCATTTAATCCCCAAAACGTATGGAAAATAGTTACTTCATGATCGTATGCCGCAGCACCATTTGCAATAATATAAGCAGCCATAGCTTTATCGTAATCCCCGCTGAACAGGATAATATTTGTTGATTTTTTCTGAGTCATTGTAATCCTCCTAATTTTATTTTTACCCTTACCCCTATGGGTATAATGTTAATGAAAATAAAAAAGAGTGTCAACCCTTTTTTAATCTATCTGCTTTTTACAAGCAGATTTACTGCTTCCTTAACTAATTCTTCTGTATTTCCCTCACCATTTTCTTCTGCATTTCTCACACATTCTACTAAATTTGAACTAACGATGACCCCAATTGTACGATCAATCGCAGATCTAGCAGCAGAGAGTTGTGTAATTACATCCTTACAGTCTTTTTCCTCTTCCATCATCTTTAGAATTCCCCGCAGCTGTCCTTCAATGCGCTTAACCCTATTTTTCATTTGATCATTGAAATCCATGATTATTCTCCTTTCTAATAATCTTTGCAAGGGCAATCTGTTAATGTATACCCTGCAATTGTATACCCTCTTTTTCTTAAAAAGCGGATACTCATGTTTCTTTCCAAATAATCTGATGCGATCACATGAATGGTTTTACTGGATATATCAGAATAATGCCTCTTCATATATGCGTATGGAATATTAATAGCTCCTGAAACAGGATCTTTATATGATTGATTATAATCTCTAACATCAACAATTTCTATTGAATCTGCAGGATGGCTGAGTGACTCCCTACACTTAACATTTCCAACTGGGCAGTATCTTATATACAAAGCCCCAATAACGATACTGAATGATAGTATAAATAAAATGACCATTTGAATCACCCTCGTTTATTTTTCTTTAATGACTAGCCTCATCTTATACCCCCATAGGTATAATGTCAACTATTAAAAAGAATCCAGCTTATACAAAGTTGGATTCTCTTCCTATCTTCAATCACTATACAAAATGAACAAGGCTAAATAATAAAATAAGCTAATACAGATAGAATAATAGACGTAATCCCCATCGCAATCAATGGCTTTAGTGCTTTCGTACGCAGATCGCGAAGGCTGACATTTAGCCCTAGTCCAACCATCGCTGCTGTTAAGCACCAAGTTGTCAGAGTCGCTACTCTATTCATAAATCCATCTGAAACCGGAATTTTCGGGCCAAGTATATAGCTGCCAATTACACTCATAATGATAAAACCAATTAAGAACCATGGGAATTCAATTTTCGCATTATTTTCACCGGTGTTTTTATTCCTCATCAAATACATGAAAATAAAACAGAGAGGAACGAGTAAGAATACCCTGCCGAGTTTTGCCAACAGCCCAATTGCCAGCGCATCTTGGCCGCCAGGTGCTGCTGCCAATGCAACGTGTGCAATTTCATGCAGACTAATGCCGGACCAAATGCCATACTCTACATCTGTCAAAGGCAGAATCGGACGCAGGATGGTATAAA
This sequence comes from Bacillus sp. JJ1773, assembly GCF_036962035.1. Lineage (NCBI taxonomy): Bacteria > Bacillati > Bacillota > Bacilli > Caryophanales > Bacillaceae > Bacillus > Bacillus sp. JJ1773. The sequence goes on along the minus strand of NZ_JBALNX010000086.1, from coordinate 20,314 downwards.
TAATCGCAAAAATTGTACCGACTAGTGCGATTATTCCTACACCAATAGCTGTTTCTTCATCCTTCGATTTAATAATCGGCGCGATTGCAGCAATGGCAGCGGCCCCACAAACCCCTGTCCCTACCCCGACAAGAAGGGAAATGTTTTTATCCGCTTTCATTAAACGAGCGAGCCAAACTATTAAGAGAATAGCAAAAATAATAACACCTGCATCTCGTATGAGCAAACCTAAACCATCGCTAAGTACGGTTCCAATATTTAGCTTGAGCCCATATAGAATAATGGCAAAACGCAATAATTTCTTTGATGAAAACGTAATGCCGGCACGAAAAAACTCTGGATACCCCAATAAATTTCGATACAAAACAGCAATTACAATGGCCGATGCTAGCTGCCCTACATGATCAAATCCAGGTGCCTTTGCTAATAAAAAGCCTAAAAAGGCAATTAGAAATGTAAAAGCGATGCCGCCTGCCCATTTTCCCAACGGGGCTGGTTTTTTTTCTGGCTGAATTGGCTCCTTACTAGTTGTAAGTGCTCTTGCGTGTGCTCCCATATTTTCACCACCAAAATATCATCTGTTCATTCAGCATAATACTTTTTTTACAATAAGAAAAATAATAATTTATAATAGTGATGATAAGTAAATTCATATAGTAAAAGGGTGGTGTGAAGATGGATCAGCAGTTAGCAGTTTTTGTGATGGTCGCGGAAAAGCAGAATTTCTCTCGTGCAGCGGAAGAATTACATATGACACAGCCAGCAGTCAGTCAATATATTCAAGCATTAGAACGAACAATGGGAACGACTCTTTTAGAGCGCAGCAATAAATATGTCCGCTTAAATAAAGCAGGGGAAATTGTTTACCATCATGCAAAGGAAATTATCGGACTCTATTCAAAAATGAACTTTCTTATTGATGATTTAACGAATAAACCGAGTGGGGCACTTTCTATCGGAGCAAGCTATTCTTACGGTGAGTATATCTTGCCTCATTTGATTGCAAAAATGCAAAAAAAATACCCTCTGATCAACCCTTCCATTACGATTGGGAATACAAAGGAAATTGCTGAATTGGTACTTGGACACCAATTAGATATTGGGATTGTAGAAGGGGAATACAAAAATAACCACTTAGTCGTAGAGCCATTTGCTGTAGATACGATGAGCATTGTAGCTTCTCCTCAAAATAGGTTTGCCCAAATAAAGGGAGAAGTTCCCCTGACTGAATTAGAAAATGAAACATGGATTTGCCGGGAAACTGGTTCTGGGACGAGAGAAGCTGCTGAAAAAATGTTTTCAAACTATGAAATAGCTCCAAAAAAACTTTTAGTGTTCGGCAGTACACAAATAATCAAGGAATCGGTTGAAGCTGGTTTAGGCATTAGCTTATTATCTGATTGGACGATTCGAAAGGAACTTTCTCTTGGGACATTAAAAGTATTAAAGGTGAAGGACCTTTCCATTACTCGTGACTTTTCAACTGTGTTAAGTTCTCCCTTTGAGACAAAAGCATTGAAGGTTTTCCTGGAAATTATTAAACAGAATACGAAAATAAAATAGAAAAGTTTAAAGGACATACAACTAGTGATTTCTTGTCTCTATATCCTTTAACAGTGATTTAAAGTACATACAATGGATGATTTCTTGATTCTATGTCCTTTAACCGGATTGTTTTGGTGATGTTCTGTTGTGAATCTATCTTTTTGTTCTATAATAAAAGAGAGGTGAGCAGCTTGGCACGGGAACGAAAATTTTCGATTGATGAACTTTTTAGAACAACGAAGGAGTTATTGCTTCTTCATGGATATGAAGGGTTTACCTTTAGTCTTCTAGCAGATCGCCTAGAGATTTCTAGAGGTACATTGTATAAATACTACGATAATAAAGAAGAGCTAGTTACCGATTACATGCTCGATGAATTGGAAAAGTTTCTTCTGAAGCTGCAGAGGATTTCGGAATTCAATGGCTTTGAAGTCCAATTCAATCAGCTCCTTGAGCTTATTTTTGAGCATTCGGAAATCCATCAAATTATTATCATTGCACTGCAGATACCAGCAAATATATCTAAAAAAGTAACATTAAATAAAGCAAAACTGGATGTACAGCATCTTGAAATGTATAAATATTTACAAAGTTTTATTGATTTAGGGAGAACAGAAAAAATATTAAAGCCTCAAATTCCGGACGGTCTTATCCTAGGCTTTATTTTTCAAACCATTGCAATTCCGAATCACACAAGAGTACCCGCAGAGGAATGGGTGAGCTCGATTAAAGAGATTATTTGTCACGGAATGTTTACAAAAAATAATTGACACTACTGTCACCTTTAAAAGATAATATTGATGACAATAGTGTCTTTTATTTTTCAATAAAGTGACAGTTGTGTCACTTACTCAAAAAGAAAGGGTTGAATAAATGAAAACCTTCCTGCATTTCATTACCGACCGAGTCACAACAAGAAAAGGCATGTGGATCACCCTTGCCATATGGCTTGTATTGACAACGGGCTTAGCTCTATTTGCTCCTAGCGCAAAAGATTATCAGGTTTCTTCTATAGACACACTGCCAAAGGATGCACAATCGGTTATTGCCCAAAATAAATTGGACACATATTTTAAAGACAATGATGGCCTGCCTGCTATATTAGTCTTTCAATCTAAGGATGGGGAAATTGAATATCAGCAACTTGCCGATCTCTTTGACAGGATTGCTGGGGAAAATATTAAAGGTGTACAGCAAGTTATTCCTTTATCCTCCATCCCTCCACAAGCAGCGGGCGGATTTTTCTCGGATGATAAACAGACAGCTGTTGTTCCGTTAATATTCGATTCTTCGTTTGAAATTAAAGAAATTAAACAATCGAAGGGAAAAATCGAGAAGCTTGTTAAAGATCATTCAGATTTAACCTTATATGTCACAGGCCCTGCTGGTATTGGAATTGATACGCTGGATTTATTCTCAAGGGCCGATGTCGTGCTTATTTTATCAACAGTGGGATTAATTTTAGTGCTTTTGGTTATTATTTATCGTTCTCCATTGCTGGCTCTAATTCCGCTTCTTGCAGCCGCCTTCGTCTATGAAGTGGTCATGCAAACGCTTGGATTAATGGGTGCAGCCGGGCTCATTATGAGTAATCAAACACTTTCTATTATGACCATCCTTTTATTCGCGGCAGTTATTGATTATTCCCTTTTCGTATTTTCAAGATACCGTGAAGAGTTAAAGAACTTTGAAAGTAAATATGATGCAATGCAAGCGGCAATGCGTGAAACTGGGATGCCTGTTTTCTTTTCAGGGGGAACGGTGTTAGCTGCCATGCTCGTACTATTCTTTGCTCAATTCGGCGATTATAAGAATTTCGCTCCGACCTTTGGAACAACGATGGTCATTATCATGCTCGCATCCATTACGCTCATCCCAGCCTTATTTACACTTTTCGGAAGAAAATCATTTTGGCCGAAGATTCCTCGTTTCGGAGAATCCTTCATTCCAAAGCATTCCTTTTGGAGCCGAACTGGACGATTTGTTGTCCAAAAACCAGGTCTTTCAGTTGCCGTCATTGGGATCATTCTCCTTGTTTCAGCAAGTAATATGTTCAATATGCAATACGAATTTGACACAATGAAGTCCTTCCCAGATGATATGCCATCAAGGGTTGGCTATGATATTCTTGAGGAAAACTTCCATAAGGGAGATCTCGCGCCTACCACTGTATTATTTGAGTCACCTGACATCGTAGCAGACGATCAGCAGGAGGCATTGAAAAAAGTGTTAGAAGATCAGCCGTTAGTTAATAATGTCCGTATAAATGGAATATCAGATAACCAAAAGGTAATTAATTATAGCCTAACTTTCAATGAAAGCCCGTATGCTATTGAAACAATGGACGCCTTAGAGAAAATTAGAGATGACGCTAAGGAGATTGTGGCGAATAGCCAAATGACAGGAGACCTTTATTTCGCTGGGGAAACGGCATCAAAAGTTGATGAGCGTGCCATTAATGATCGAGATTTGATTGTTATTGTAGTATTAGAAACAATACTCATCTTTGGCTTGCTTATCCTTTTAACAAAATCAGTTAAAATGCCAATTTATATGATGGGGACCATCTTAATCTCCTTCCTGGCTGCTTTAGGTTTAGGAATGTTTCTAACCAATCTTTTCTTTGATATTCATACAATAAGTGATCGTGTTCCACTATACTCCTTTGTTTTCTTAGTCGCGCTCGGAATCGATTACAATATTATTCTAATCTCAAGGTATCAAGAGGAAAGACGAAAGCATTCCGTGAAGGAAGCAGTTGAAATTGCCGTTGCGAATACTGGCGGCGTCATATCTTCAGCAGGTATCATTCTAGCGGCAACCTTTGCCGTCCTAATGACTCAGCCGGTTGAATTATTATTTGTCTTTGGATTTATTGTCGCTGTCGGCATTTTATTAGATACGTTTTTAATCAGAGGTATATTACTTCCTGGGCTTATTGTTTTATTTGAAAAAGAAAAAGCAAGTAAAAGTAAAGCAAATTAATTTTTCAAAGCCGGTATCGACAGCCTGAAAGCAGATGCCGGCTTTCTCTATGCCAATTTTTTCACATTAACATTCATAGGAATGTCATCGTCCTTAGTGCGGAAAATAAAATGTAAATACATAGGACGGAGCTAAATAATGAAAAAATGGTGGGTTCTTTCGTTTTATTTAGTGATCTTAATAATCGGTTTATTTAATAAAGATTTGATTTTTGCATGGATTCAGAAGAGTGACCCAAGTGACCTTCCCCTCATGTTTTTCCTTTCTATATTGACAGCAGCCATCCCGTTTATTCCCTTCACCTTATTTGCAGGTTTAATGGGAGCAAAATATGGGGTGCTGATTGGTACATTAATCAATTGGACTGGTGGATTTTTAGCAGCCATTCTCTATTTTTTCTTAGCACGCATTTTCTTTCGAAGCCATTTCAGTCATTATTTAAAGCGAATTAATAGAATTCAAAGATTTCAGCATATGCTTGAGAAAAATGCTTTTATCGCCATCCTCCTTGTTCGGTTGTCGGCTATTTTGCCTCCGCCAGTTGTTAATATATATACAGGAGTGAGCAATATTTCCTTTGGCACTTACTTTACTGCCACTGCATTTGGGCTCATGCCGCCCATGTTTATGGTCGCCTTCAGCGGGAAACAAATTTTCTCATCGATCCTGTTTCTTTCAATCGGATTATGTATTTACGTATTATTTTTGCTTTGCATTTTTTTAGTCTATAGGTATTGGTCTATGCAGACGTCCAAACTAAATTAGATCATCAGGCTATCCTTTAATCCCTATTATATGGGAAAATCCGCCATGGTGCTGCTGCCATCAATTGCATGTAATAATGGCGATATTTTTCCTGTATAATCTGGGATATGGAAGGAGTGATTCAATTTTGATGATTGTACTTTTCGCCGTATTGGCGGGTTTTCTTTTTTATCTTCTAAAAATGGCTAATAGAAACACGAAAGATATCGTGATTAATAAAGTTAAAGTTCATAATGAATCAACCAATAGACATGCTCCAAAGCTAAATATTCTTCACCTATCTGACTTGCATCTCGAAAATATTTCAATTTCCCCTGACGAGCTTTATGTAAAGTTGAAAGATGAATCCATTGATCTCATTGCTCTTACTGGAGATTTCCTCGACCGTAAACGTACGATTCCTAAGCTAGTGCCTTATTTAAAAATTCTTAATCAATTACAACCTAAACATGGCATTTATGCTGTATTGGGGAACCATGACTATGTTCTGCGGAATCAAAACTTGCAGGCATTATTAGATACACTTGAAACCTTTAACTGCAAAGTATTGAAAAATGAAAATGATGTAATCATGGTTGATGGGTGTCCAGTCAATATTATTGGCATTGATGACTTTAGTACAAAGCGAAGTGACCTTGAAGTCTCATACAAAGGAATTATGCAAGGGACAAATTTAGTTTTAACCCATGACCCTAATATTGTTCTGCATATGAAGAATTACCATTTTGATTATTTGTTAGCCGGTCATTTCCACGGAGGGCAAATTTGCTATCCAAAAGCCTATCATCTTGTGAAAATGGGGAAGCTCGCAAGGATGAATATTACAAAAGGATTTCATACCCAGGATGGAAGGCCTTATTATATTAGCGAGGGACTCGGTCAGACTGGCGTGAATATCCGTGTCGGAAGCCGACCAGAAATAACGTTTCACGAGCTAACCTTAGCAGCAAGCGATAGAAGGGCTGCAGCGGCTATATAAGAAAAAAGCTGTTCTTTTGTAACAGCTTTTTCTTATTCGCTCATTGAATTTCTATACATTTCGGATAGTTTGTTTGTGGACATAAATAAGTAATTTGGCTTTTGATTTTTTAGAGACTCCCAGGTGGTCTGTTTGTTGGATAGAAGCTCTATCGGCAAAAAGGCAAACCATTTAAACCATTTATAAATGGGGCTGTATATATCTACAACTTCAAAACCGAGCCGTTCACAGCCTTTATTCAGCATTGTAATGCCGACAATCCCTTTAACCATGTATGCTTGACGGCATTCCCGAATATAATTCTCCACCTCAGGAAGAGATTTTTGGACATATTGATACATAAATTTCGCTTTTTTCAAATCACTCTTTATGTCTTTTAGTTCTATTAATAACTTGGCATTGTGGAGATGAATTTTGACTAGCGTGTCATTTTTATTGATTCGAGTTCCGTCAGATAGGACCACATTTCTCCCTTTGTATTTTGTTATTCGAATCCTGAAAATATTGCTTTTTGCCCCTTCGCACGGAAGTAAGGTAAGGCGTGAAAAGAAATAATAAATCGGATCAAACCAATTCCAAATCGAAAGAACATATCCTCTCATACTTCCTGTCTCTCCTTCAGCTGTTTCCTTTTCCCACTTATTTTTCTTCGATAAGTCAAATATTATTTGTGGAAAAATATCGCTAGAAGAGGCAAAAAATCAAGGTACAAATTCTGTAACTCCTGTTTGTTCATCCTTAATAATCCCAATTCCCCCTATTACTTCTATTTGCGCACCAAATGATTGAAAAAAGTCCCCTGCCACAGCTATTCTCTGTGCATTTATAAACTGTTCTCTGTCTAGCGCTGACAATTCTTTTGTAACCCCTAATGCTTCTAACAATTGTCCAATAGCTTGCACCCATAAACCAAACAGGAGCTTTTTCTCCGGCTCTGAATCATGTTTGTCGTCTGATATACTAAATAGCTTCGATACCAAAATGGCTTTACTAAATGCTGCCGTAGCTTGAAACCAAACGACTGCCTCTATTTGCTCTTCCAGCTGAAGCTTTAAGCTCTCAATATCTGCATTTGTTTGCTTTTCCGTTTTTGTTTGATTTTCGGTTTTTTTTTGCTTTTCCGCTTTTGTTTGATTTTCAGCTTTTGTGTTTTTACCGGTCATCTTTATCCACTCCATTACATCAACGGGCTTACATCATTACTATTCGAACTGGAGTGTTTTCGTGATTAACAGTAAAAGTGCATTATTTATATAAAAAGACTTTTAATTGGCTGCTCTTATCTATGGTTACTAATAATACATCGTTAAGCTCAACATTATGATTGGTTTTCAAGGCAGATAGGAGCCAGCTTTCATCTTTGCCCATTTGCTGCAATGCCGACTTTTCAATATTCCCTTCCTTCACAACCGTTTTTGGAAAATCAAACGGCTCCGTTATGATATTCAAATCACCCCGAGTAACCGTTTGAAAGTTGGGACTTACGAAAAAGGAGATGGTTCCATCAGGCTCCCATAAAGCGAGTGCTACTTTTTTTACATCATCAATTTTTTCTTTTCTGGCTTCAGATAATATATAGTCTACTGACACTCTTGCTTTCGTTAAGTTTTTATAAATGAATTGTCCGTTTTTAATCAAGGGAAATGGGTTAGGCAAAACAAATTTTCTTAGTTTTTTTGATTTTAATACTAAGAAAACGCTTGATACATATAAAATGACAAGTGCACTCATCGAAATCATTGATCCTTTTAGGCCTAATCGTTCATCTGACAGAGGGTGAGCTATGATATTGCCAAAGACTACAGCAATAGCAAAATCGAGCAAATTTAGCTGTGAAATAGATCGCTGCCCCATTAGTTTTGCAATAATAATCATAAAAAAATAGATTACAACAGCTCTTAAAATCCATTGCATGGCAGTAAGTGTTTCTTGACCATAAAAAAAGTCCATATGAACTTCTCCCTCCGGACATCTTCGGTATGTACATATTGATAACATACCCGAAAAGCACAAGGCTGATTACTTCTTTAGTAATCAGCTCCTTCTAGCTATCACTTTAATTATTCAATTTCACCGATGAAAATGTCCGTTATCCAGTTTATTAAGGACATTTTAGTAAAAGAATGAAATCCAGTATTTTAAGCCCATACTAATATGAATGTTTATTTAATGTTCAGTAATAACTCCTTAGAGGTGATTCACATCATGCCAATGCTTAAACTGGATAACGATGTTAATCTTTATTATTCAATTAACGGAAAAGGAACTCCTATTGTTTTTATTCATCCCCCAGTCATCACTTCCGTAAATTTTACATATCAAATGGAGGAACTATCTAAACATTTTCAAATCATCACTTTTGATATACGGGGTCATGGGCTGAGTGATTTTTCCGAATCGCCCCTTACTTACCCGCTTATTGTAGAAGATATTAAAGCTTTATTAGATCATTTGGAAATAGAGAAAGCCTATATGTGCGGATATTCTACTGGTGGTTCGATTGTACTGGAATACTTGCTGGCTTATCCTGATCGAGCGTTGGGTGGGATATTGGTTAGCAGCATGCATGATGTAAATGATGAATATTTGAGAAAACAAATAGCTATGGCTATTAAGCTGGCCACGGCTGGGGCGAAAAAAGTTTTAGCTTGGACGATTTCTATTGGCAATGCCGACACAAAAGAATTATTTAAAATCATGTACTCCGAGGCTTGCAAAGGGGATATTAGAAATATGGAGCAATACTTTCGATATAGCTTGCAATATAATTGTACACAGCGACTTAGTGAGATTCCACATCCAGTTTTACTCGTATATGGCAAGAAGGATAAATCATTTCATCAATATGCTCAGCTTTTGCATGAAAAATTGCAGAACAATGAAATAAGATATATTGAAGAAAGTCATCGAATTCCTACAAAGTCCGCTAAGGAGCTAAATGAATTAATCAAGCAGTTTTGCCAAGCACATCTTCAAATTCAAGGCTCAAACAATTAAAAAACACCAATCAGCTCAACATGATTGGTGCATTCTTTAACTTTATTTTGCAAATCGATGTTTTCCAATCGTTACAGTCACTTGTCTTGAAAAAACCCATTTGCTTGTTGATGTTTTTGGATTAAAGAAATACAACGATCCTCTTCCTTGCCCTCTAAATGCTAATGCCTCATCGACTGCTTTCTTTGAGGACAGGTCAGCGGGTTGGTTAATCGCTCCATTTTGAACAGGTGTAAAGGCATAGTGCCCGCTTACTTTTTCATAGATGACACCTGAAACTGTATTTGGGAAAAGTGGACTATCAAGACGGTTTAAGACAACGGTTGCCACTGCCACTTTTCCTGCGTAAGGCTCACCCTTAGCTTCGGCATGGACAAGACGAGCGATTAGTTCTTTTTCTGCAGCAGTAATTTTTGAATTGGGGATCAGGATTTTCTCGCCAGCATAAAGTAAATCACTAGTCCTGTTATTTACTTTTTTCAAGTGAGGCACGGAAATTCCATATTGATTTGCAATCGTCCAATAGGATTGTCCTTTATGTACGATATGGGTATTCGTTGCTGCATTCGACTCAGCTGCAAATCCAAAAAGTGATAATGATAGTGCACCCGTGATGAATAGCTTCTTCATTTTTTTCATGCTAGTTTTCCTCCTACTTCCGTAAAGAATCTCTAATTAAAGGCTAGCATATGTAACATTATGAATCCTCGTCCAAAATGTGGCATCTTAGGCAACGGCTGATTTGTGCCTGTCGTTACTAAGGCGAGCTATTCAGTGGTAAAAAGATGAAATATGTTTTGAAGTGCACCGATTACAAAACTTGGATGATATATGACATTATTATTTCGTATATGTAACAGACCTCTGGCCTTTTGGAGGGATATTACTATTTGGCTGACAAACTACCTAATCTGGCTGATAAATCATTTAACCTCACGGACAAAATGTAATATCCTAAGAAATTTAACAATAAACCCGAATCGTATCAAATTTGAAATTGACTTTCGAGGATTTTTTTACTCATAACGCCGCCCTCTTATACCTATATAGGGTATATTGTTGTAAAAAGAAACCGTGCTATTGCTAGCACGGTTTCTTTTTACTTCACATCATAGCCTTGGTCATCAATAGCTTCTTTAATATTATCCAAAGATACTTCATTAGATCTGTACTCTACATCCACAGTCCCATTTTTCAGATCTACTTTCACGCTTTCAACACCAGCTAATTCTCCTACACCGCCTTCTACAGCCTTAACGCAGTGACCACATGACATCCCAGCTACATTTAATGTTACTTTTTCCATTATTCAACAGCTCCTTATTTTTTCATTAATTTTTGAATCGTAATTAGGACTTCATCCAGAACTTCCATGTCCCCTTCATTAAGTCGATCCACTACACAAGTTTTCAAGTGACCTTCAAGCAGAATTTTTGCAACGCTATTTAAGGCAGATTGAGTAGCGGATATTTGTGTAATTACATCATCGCAATAAGTGTCTCTTTCGATCAGCCCTTTAATCCCGCGGATTTGGCCTTCAATTCGGTTTAATCGAGTGACTAGATTTTTCTTTACTTTATCTGAATGGTGACTTTTTCGCTCACTATGTGAATTACAGCAGCTTTCATCTTCTGAAAACAACTTTTCATCTTCTTGATTGGATACCATAGGATCCCTCCTTAATTCGAATTATATTATACCCCCGTATAGTATGTAAAGCTCAAATAAAGTTTTTCTGAAAAAAATGGAATTTTTGTGAACTTAGCCATAATCAAGGGTATTAATTCATTATAATTAATATTATTTTACTTCCCGCTAAATTTCTTCAAACTTATAAAGTAAAATAGATATATTATTCGATTTAGAACAGGTGATTATTAATGAATAATTTCTCATTCAAGATTAGAACCGTATTTTTACTGTTCAAAGGAAAGAGAAAATTGTAGAGAGGAATTGGCAATGAGAGATTTTTTACTAGAATGGTTTCCAAATAATCCAATACTTGCTGTCCTCGTTAGTTTAATAATAAATATGATTGTTGCTATATCAGGCATTTTGCCCAGCGTTTTTATTACTGCAGGAAACATTGCCTTTTTTGGTTTCGAAATGGGGCTCTTGGTCTCCGTTGCGGGAGAGGCAGCTGGAGCAATTGTAAGTTTTGTCTTATACAGAAAAGGATTAATAAAGCTTTCACCTAATATAAAAAAATCAAAGTCTAAGCTTTTATTAAAGTTGAAGAATACAGCCGGAGCAGAAGCAATATTTCTTGTACTTGCCCTTAGAATTTTTCCGTTTATTCCTTCAGGCGCTGTAACACTTGCAGCTGCATTCAGTAAAATGGGGCTGTTATCGTTTTGTGTCGCAAGCACATTAGGGAAAATACCATCTCTATTAATAGAAGCATACTCGGTTGACCAAGTGTTATCGTTAAAATCAGAATGGCAGATTACCATTATTCTTCTTATCATCTTAACAAGCATCTATTTTTTTATGCGAAAAATGAAACAATAAAAAGTAAGAACAATCAAATTTGATTGCTCTTACTCTTTTATTGTTTATAATATCAGCGTAATCCATCTAATTTTAACGTTGCAGTTTTGATATAATCTAAAATATTTATTTTCAGCTAATACGCAATGAAATAAAAATTTTCAAATTTAATTGAGGTGAGAAAAATTTCAATTTTACGTTCCATTCGAAAAATTTATCAGTTTTTTGTGGATATACCTATTAAAGATGGGACAGTTTTGAAAGATCGCTATCAGGTGTTAAGTTTTATAGGTGCTGGAAGCTACGGGATGGTATATCTCTGCAGAGATTTGAAAACAAATGAAAATAGAGTGATTAAACAACTTCGGCCAAGTAAACGGCGAAATAAAAAAGAAGCAGCGATGTTTGAAAATGAAATCTCAGTATTAGGTACGCTAAACCAAAAAAATATGCCAGTTTTATATGAAGCTTTTTCAAGTAATGGATATTTTTTTTATGCAATGAGTTTTATTGAAGGGGATAATCTGGAAGACGAACTTTTCATTAGCAAAAAAACGTATAGCGAGAAAGAGTCACTCTTTATTCTTGTCCACTTACTCGAATTAGTAGATGACCTTCACAATAAAGGCATTTATCATCAGGATTTGCGTACCGCTAACATTCTTCTAAAAAACAAGGAACCTTTTTTGATTGATTTTGGTTTATCTAAGCAAAGAGACTCAATTAATCAGCATAACAAACTAGAAGATATTTTAAAGATGAAACAGCAGGATTACTATGATTTAGGGGACTTGCTTTTATATTTGCTTTATTCAACGTACTCCTCCAAGAATAAAAAAGCTCTCCCCTGGACAGAAGAACTTTCTTTAAAAAAGGAAACCGTTAATTTACTGAAAAAATTACTAGGAATACACGAACCTTATACAAATACTATTGAAATTTCAAAAGGTTTATATGCCGCAATAAATGCGCAAGAAAAAGAAAGTTAATTGTATAGAGTAAAATTAGCTGCTGCTTCGTCCTTTACGTTTATAGCGGTGGCTTCCACTCATTGGAAATGATTTGTACCGTCTGCTGCTACTGCTTCCGCGACGATAATTGCGGTGTCTTCGCTCGCTGCTTCCTTGAGAAAGATGTTTGACCATTTTCAATATTTTTTTAAACATATATTACCTCTTTTCATCTATTTTAGTAAGGCTTAGGAGGATACGAGTTTAAAACGTAATATTTAAAGGATAGTCTAAAAATTTTGCTCGCATACCCCACAGGTATTTCAGATATTGAATTGAACAGAGCCTTTTTTAAAGCTTGCCGTTCGTTACTATTTAATTAATTGTTTTTCTGCTATTTTTTTAACTTCTAAATAATGAATTTGATGACCATCGATATTGTGTACTTTGAAATTATAACCTTCGAATTCTAGTTCTGAACCAGTCTTAGCATCAAAGTTTTGAGTCAAGAACCATCCACCTATTGTGTCAACATCCTCATGAGATAAATCGGTTCCCAATAAATTGTTAACATCCTCTATGAGTAATTTGGAATCTAAAATAAAATGGTTTTCGTTTAACATTCGAATTGCTGGCACTTCATCTTCATCAAATTCATCTCTAATTTCTCCGACAATTTCTTCAATAATATCTTCAACAGTTACTAAACCAGATGTACCACCATATTCATCCATTAGGATGGCAATATGGATCCGTTCTTTTTGCATTTTTACTAACAAGTCATGGATTGGGACATTTTCGATCACACGAATAACGGGATTTATGAATGTCTCTAATTTATAGTCTTCATCTGCATTTTTGTTTATAAGATTAGTCGTTAAGAATTCTTTCGCATTAATAAAGCCTAGAATATTGTCTTTATCACCATTAACAACTGGGTATCTTGTATAATGTTCGGTCCCAATAATATTCAATATATCGTTAAAGGTATCGTCAATTGAAATCGTCACGATTTCCGTTCGCGGCACCATGATTTCTTTCGCAATTCTTTCGTCAAATTCAAAAATATTGTTCACGTATTTTAGTTCATTTTTATTAATTTCCCCACTCTTATAACTTTCGGATAATAAAATTCGGAGTTCTTCTTCCGTGTGAGCTACTTCGTGTTCTGAGGCAGGTTTTATACCAAAAAGTCCAACAAGGACACGTGCTGAACCATTTAGAAACCAGATGAACGGATACAGCAATTTATAAAACCAGATGATCGGTGTAGATAGTAAAAGTGTAACTGCCTCCGCTTTTTGAATAGCAACGGTTTTTGGTGCTAGTTCCCCAACAACAACATGAAGGAATGTTACAAGAGCAAATGCAATACCAAATGATAATACATTTGTAATGGACTCACTTAACTCAAAATAAGCAAACAATGGGTGCAATAGCTTTTCAACTGTCGGTTCACCAAGCCAACCTAAACCTAACGCAGTAATCGTGATTCCCAATTGGCAGGCTGATAAATACTCATCTAAGTGAGTGACGACTTTCTTAGCTGCTATAGCACCCTTTTTTCCTTCAGCGATCAGTTGATCAATTCTGGAAACACGGACTTTAACAATAGCAAATTCAGTCGCTACAAAAAATGCGGTTAATATAATTAATAGTGCTATCAATAATAAATTTATTACATCCAATATAATCCTTGACTCGTCTAGGATACGAGTAAGGAGACACCTCCTAATAGGTTAAGATTTTATGAAACTCCACTATCTTATTTATTCTTCTTTGCTATTTCCTTGAGTCATCACTATCATTTAACTAAGCAATAAAAGCAATGTTTGTATCAGCGACAAACTTTCATGTGAAATTTTTTTCTTCATTTCTTCGAATTTCTTTTGATCAGTCTTCTCAAGTTGAGCAAGAACCTCAGCAACTTCTTTTTCCAAACCTTTAATTTTCAGTCGTAAGTCTAATACGTCAACCTCTTCTGAAAATTTATCTATGCACTCTTTTTTAATTTCCTCCAATGACATACCTTCTTCTTTGCGCTTTTCAATGAAGTGAATACGTTCTATTGAAGAATGATCATAGTACCGGTAATTAGAAGGAGAACGTTCTGCTTTTAGTAAACCAAGATTCGTATAATGGTCGATCGTCCTCTTAGTGACGCTGGCCTTCTCTGCCAATTCTCCAATTCTTAACTTCTCAGTCCCAACGTAATCCCTCCAAACTATAACGTTATGGTTATGTTATAATCATACAATTAAAATTAATAGTTATCAACTATTTTGAAATAAGAATAAGAGATTCACAGTTTGAAAATATTTCTGCTTGTCAAACTTATTCACACCTATTTTCGTTTGCTGGAATTGAAAAAAAGACTAACTCGAGGTTGTAGTATAACAACTTTTCGAGTCAGTCTCTTTCTCTTTATTCCCTATTTATAATAAATTGGACGAAAAGAGCAGCAACAAAGTACCAACAACAAAACAATAGTATGCAAAATATTTTAAATTCCCTTTTGCCATAATCCCCATAAACCATTTCATAGAGAAGTATGTCATGAATAATGTAGCAATAAAAGCGATTAAGTAAGGTACAGCCAAAGTGCCGATATCTGGACTACTTATCAAATCCGAAACCCCTAACACCATGCCGCCTAAACTCACCGGGATATAGAGCATAAATGAAAAACGTAAAGCTGTATCTTGTTTCATGCCGACTACAATCGATGTTATTACTGTTGCTCCGGAACGACTAATTCCAGGAACAAGGGCAACAGCTTGAGCAAACCCAACAATTAATGCATCTTTGATGGATAAATCCCCATCTCTTTTCATCCCCCGAAGGTTACGAATCAGCCAAAGTGCTACTCCAGTAATTAACAAGGTGATCGCAATTGTATGTAGTGAAGTTAGATACTTGGCAATGATGTCATTGAACAGTAAACCTAGCACGGCTGCAGGGATTGTGCCAATCACAATATAAAGAACAAACATAAAATCAGATTTATATGCTTTTTCTTTCGTACGAATAAATTGGAGCGTATTCACCATTAAACGCTTAAGGTCTTGGCGAAAGATAAAGCAAATGGCGAAAAGTGAAGCTGTATTTGTTAGAATTTCAAATACTAAACCTTTCTGTTCAATCCCTAATAATCTCTGTCCAATGATAAGATGACCGCTTGATGAAACGGGAATGGGCTCAGTAACACCTTGAATCAAACCTAATATTAAGTATTTTATGATGATTAGAAACTCATCTGCATTCATAAAACCTATGTACCTCCAAAACTGTTAAATGCTTCTTCTCCTAGACTATACTTTAAAAATTAGGTTCGTAAAGTGTTTTATTAAATTTCTCGAAAATTTGGATATAATAGGTAACATTATTCTAAATCGCTAACTATACTTACAATGATATTAAATTAATCCCAACATCATATTATTGGATTTTCAGCCATTTAGTTGTAATATTCATATAAGGAAATTTTAGTCGGCCTTAGGGAGTGAGATTGGTACATGTCGTTGTTCGAAAAAAGATGGTTTAAAAGTATGGTTGGAATCATCTTACTTTTATTAATTGTATTTTTATTAAATGAGAATCAGTTTATCTTAACTCCAATCGTTGTTTTGATAAAAACGATTTTTTTGCCTTTTGTTGTCGCAGGTATTTTGTTTTATTTATGCCGTCCTTTAGTAGCATGGCTAGAAAAGAAGAAAGCTCCACGATGGATTGCTATTTTAGCTGCTTATCTTGCCATCATTTTGTTTGTATACGGCGTTATAAAGTTGGTTGGACCAGTCATCAATGACCAATTAGAACGATTTGTCGATAATTTGCCAGCGATGGTTTCCACCGTAACTGATTGGATTAAATATGTTCAGGAAAATCGGGCTACTTTTCCAGACTTCGTTCAAGAGGCATTGCTTACTGCGAGTGCAGATTTAGAATCCCGAATTGAATCCAATATAGGGAATATTGCTAATGGAATTCTTGGTATTTTCGGATTGATTGGCGGGTTTATCAATACGATCTTCTATCTTGTACTTGTTCCATTTATTTTATTTTATATGTTAAAAGATAGTCATCGATTTGCACCGAGTGTGGCTGTTTTGTTCCCACAGTCTAAAAAAGAACATGTGAAAAACATATTAAAAGAAATGGACAAGACCATCTCTACCTATATACAAGGACAAATGCTCGTCAGTGTCATTGTCGGGGCGCTTTTGTTCATAGGCTACTTAATTATTGGACTGAACTATTCACTTGTTTTAGCAATGTTCGGGATGTTTACAAACGTCATTCCGTTTTTAGGCCCATATATTGCAGTCATTCCTGCATTCTTAGTCGCATTATTTCAAGATCCTATCATGGCTCTTTACGTAGCAATTATCATGTTAGTTGCGCAACAAATAGAAGGAAATATCATTTCCCCGAATATCATGGGGAAAACACTAAACATCCATCCTTTAACAATCATTGTGTTAATTTTAACAGCAGGAAACCTTATGGGGATTATCGGGGTAATCTTTATCATTCCAGCTTATTCCATAGTAAAGGTACTTGTCATAAATATTGTTAAGATTTTTAAAACAGAATAATAGATAAGGAAAAGCCGACTTTCTCACAACCAAGAATGTCGGCCTTTTTCAACTTACTCTAAGCTTTTAATACCAAGCCTTTCATAAGCTCTATCTCTAGCAAGATTATGTGACTGCCATGATTTACTTTGTAAATATTCTCTTTCAGCTTTGCGCTGCTTTAGCAAAGCTTCTAATCCTTGAACATCCGGCTGCTTTTCATAAAGCTCAATTAATCCCATGATTCCCGTTGCAGATAAGCTGTTCAAATACTGAATATCGATTTTCCCTGTAGTCTCAAAGCGAGCCATATTTTGATCAACAACGATTTTATCGATATTTACGATATTTAGCCCCGCATAATAAATAAGTGCTGCAATGAAATAAAAACGGAATAACGATAGCCTCTCAATCCAGATTTTCACAAGAGTATAGGCAAAGATGACCATAAGGAAAATCATAAAAGAATGTGCGAGAACCCGAGTTAATGTGAATCCATAAGCATCCTCATACATCGTTAATCGCATGAAGGCGGATATAAGAAGGACCCCGCTCGATAGCACAAGAATGGTTAAGGCCAACTTAATTGTTTTCCTCAAAATCCCTGCAACATTTTTAGTTAAATTGATGACCCCAGTCGTAACAGTTAGATTGATCAATGTGACAAAGAGCAGTTCAAAAAATCCGCGGCGCGCATATTCTGCGTACGTATAGCCTTCATCAAGAGTCCCACTGAAAAAGTACTTGAATTGGACGGCAACGAATAATACATAGACTAAATCTAGAAGCAGCAAAACAGTCAGTGTAATAATTCCATCCACTCCAAACGGCTTAAGGGCGCCATCTCTCTGGATAATATGGATGTTCCTTTGCAAGAGTACTTGAAGAAATCCAAAGAAACTGAATGTATATATTAAAATAACTACCGCACGGAAAACATATTCTCCCCTTAAGTTGAACAAACCAGGGATACTATTTAAAAGCCTTTCAAATTGAGTATCTGCGGACATAAGCAAATTCAATATGATAAATAAAAAGGGGAAGGAGATAGCTACGCCAATCAGAACCTTTTTCCACACAACATTTTGTTTTTCGTTGCTTCCTCGTCTTGTCAGCTTGGCAGCATATTTAGTGAATAGTGCACTATACCGAATTCCGTCAATCAGGCGTTGTAACGTGTAAATGACGAAATACAAGTTACTCCATTCTATTTTTTTCGGTGAAGTGATTAAGGCAAGATGGAAGATAACAAGGGCCGGTATCACAAGAATATTCAACGCATAAAAAAGTGCTGTATCATACAGATAATAGCTTGCTGCTAAAAGCCATATTGCGATTAGTACTAGATAGCCGAACCGCTGGTGCGAAAAGGAAAACGACCGAAACCTCCAGAAAAACAGCGCATAAAAAACAAAAATGAAAACAAAATAGGAGATGCCAATCTGATATCTGAAGAATGCTTCCTCTGCCACAATTCCCAATAAAAAACACAAGAAAAAGAAAATCCAATCTATCCTTTCGATTTTGATTTCCATAATAAAGCCTCCTTTTTATATAGATATTCTATATACATAGTTATTCTATGTACGAAGGTAAAAAAAAGCTCATACAGAAGCTTTTTTCCCCCACCTGTAGCTAATCAGGCAAACTGGGTATAAAAGTAGCGTCATCAGAATACAGATCCCGATAAACGTTTCAGTCAGCAACGGGCTGAACCATTCATGGGGAATGATTCGGAAAACCGTCAGAGCCATTAGCGTTAAATTTGGTATTAACGCCAAGAAAAAGGTCGTTTTCATTAGCTTTCTGCCTTTATGGCCAAACCCTCTGCCAATTTCATAGCCAAGCAACGCCCAGAAAAACAGATAAATACACGCAATTAAGATCGGAAAAGATGTTAATTGAACCCATAGGCTTGTGAGCCAGCTCCAGTTTAGCAGATTATGCGCGAGTGTAAGGATAGACCCCCCGGCAAAAAAAAGAATATTAACAGCTATGAACAGCCATTTCATCTTGCTGGGCGTAACGGAAAGTTCTTCTCTCCACATGGCCGCAATCTCTTCGGGTGCTCCGAGCCTTAAATAGATTTGATTGCGCACCTCGGAATCATCCTCTAGCTTGAAAAGCTCTACAAGGAGTTCATTAAGATGATCATCATATTCCTTTAAAATCAACTCTTTTTCGCTATGATTTGCGAGGTGCTTTGCAAGCTCTTCTAAAAACTCATCCTTCAGCCGATCCATGCTTTTTTCTCCCCATCACCTTGTTCATTACGGAAACAAAGTCATTCCATTCACGGGTTTTCTCAAGAAGCATTTCTTTCCCTGCCTCCGTAATACGATAATACTTCCTGGCTGGTCCCTTCTCCTGCTCCTGCCAATAGCATTCAATGTATTCCTGCTTTTCGAGCTTATGAAGGGCTGGATACAATGTGCCTTCTTTAAAAGAAAACTCATTTTCGCTGCGCTTCTCCAGTTCCTTAACAATCTCATATCCATACATATCCCGCTCGCCTAACATTTGAAGAAGCAATAGGGATGAACTTCCTTTGACCAATTCACGATTGAACACTTTATCACCTACCTAGTTATTTTAGGTATATAGAGATTCTACACTTCAGCGGAGAAATTGTAAAGGATCAAATTACCTTAAATCTCCTTAATTTTATTTTCATGGAACACAGCTTTTGTTAAAACTGATGATACTCGGTAACCATGAATAGTTCATGAAATCTACTCTATTAAAGTTAAATAAACTCATCGGTACCTCAACTGCTAATTATAGAAGGCAGCTAATAAGTTCATTAAAATAAGATAGGAGTACCTCTCATATGGCAACTTCAAAACTAAAAAATCCGAGTCATTCATCAACTCGGATTTTTATACGTTTAAGATAGCTCCAAATTCACTTTGAAAATTGTAACTTATTTCAAGTTCTTTTTTATAGGCTGAATATTTTTTATCACATGCCTGGCATGCCCATACCCGGGAAGCCACCCATGCCCATACCTGGAACACCGCCCATGC